>JAOAEP010000124.1 GCA_026416755.1 bacterium
AAATTTAAGACAGATACTTCCAGGAGTATGACCCGGAGTATGTATAACTTCAAGATTTATTTCTCCTATTTTTATTACATCTTTTTCTTCAACTATAAAAACTTTATTTTTACACACATAAGGAATATCAAACAAAGAAGAGAGATTTTTTTCAGGGTTTTTTAGAAATTCAAAATCATTTTTATGAATATATACTGGAAGATTGAATAAGTGATTTGCGCCTATATGGTCAAAATGTCCATGTGTATTTATAATCATAAAAGGATTTAATTTTTCTTTTTCTATGAATTTAGTTATTTTTTCTCCTTCATCACCTGGATCAATAATTCCACATATTTTTGTTTTTTCACACCCTAAAATATAACAATTTGTATAAAAATTTCCTACTATTATTTTTTGTAAAACCATTTTTCTTTTTTATTTTTTAGTGTATCATAAATTCTATGAAAAGTTTATTGGAAATATTTATTCTATCATTCTTTTTCTTTTTTTCAACATATCTACCTGGCAGGGTTATAATAGAAAAATTTAATTTAAATAGAGAGGAAAAATTTGTTCTTAGTTTTGGAATAAGTTGTTTTTTATTTTATATCTATGGATTTTTAATTTATATAGTTAACATTAATTATTCTGTTTTTAATGGTCTATTTATCATACTTTTAAATCTTGTCTCTCTTTTCTATCTTATTTTTAGAAAAAAACATTTTTTTATTGAAGACAAGAATTTTCTATTAACTTATTTTTCTTGTTTTTTATTTTTATTATTTTTTCAGTCATTTATACCATTTTATTCTGGTAGTTTATGGTTTTGGGACTGGTTTGAACATTATTTGAGAACAATTTTTTTTCTTGAAAGATTACCTTTAGATATTACTTTCCTTGGTTATATTATTCCTTCAAGACCGCCACTTTTTAATCTTGTTTGCTTTTTCTTTCAGTCCATTACAGGTAAAGATTTTTATATTTATCAGATAATTTCAACCTTAATAAATTCCCTTATAATTTTGTCAGTTTATCTTTTTTGTAAAGAATATTTTAAGATTGAAAAAAGAAATCTCTTTTTCTTTGTAATAGTTATATGCATGTTAAATCCAGCAATTTTAAGGCAAATAACTTATACATGGACAAAAGCATTCTCTGCTTATTATGTAATAGTTGGATTTTATTTCTACTTAAAGTTTATTAAACTTAAAAATAAAACTTCTTTATTTTTGTCTGGTTTTCTTTTTGGTACAGGTTTTATAGTTCATTATTCTGCAGGTCCTTATATAGTTCCTGTTTTTCTCCACCTTTTTATGAATTCAATAAAAAATATAAAAAAATTTATGAATTTTTCCATTTTTTTTATAACATTCTTTTTAACTACATTTACATATTTTTCTTGGTCAATAAAGAACTATGGAGTTAAAAACACATTTTTAAGTAATACTACATTCAAAGACCAGAAAGATTTGAATATAAAAGAGAGAGTAGAAAAAGATTTAAATAATTTATTTAAAACAATTTTACCAATAATTTCAAAAGAATTTATTCAAAATTTTAATGTCTTCCCTGAATTTTCATTTAGATTTCATAATTATATTCTATCTATTTATTCTTCCAATATTCCAGGCAATCTCTCTTTTACTCTTTTTATTTTTTTAATTATTTCGTCTCTTAAAAAAATATTAAAAGTTAAAGAAATAAATAAATTTAGAGAAGATGAAAAATTTTTAATTTTTTTTATTCTTTTTTCATTTTTTATCGGAATAATTGTAAATCCTACAAAAGATTTAGTTGGTGTTGCTCATGTAACTTTTTTACCTTTTTCTGCAATAATTCTTTCCTTTTGTATTAAAAATTTATTAATGCATAATAAAGGAAAAAAAATTTTCTATACTTTCATAATAGAATCGCTGCTATGTCTATTTTTTCACATTTACATATTTCAAAACTACTATACAGTTGAAAAAACTATTTTTTATTATAAAAAAGAAATCAGAGGCCCTCATATTGTAAATTTTGCTTTAAAAATTAACAATAACCTTATTTTTATTTATGATAAAATTAGGTTTTAGTCATCAACGTAAAGGTTGTATTCATTTGAACGAGTAATTTTCAATTCATAGAATTCTCCAATTTTTAGGTCTTTATTTTTAATGTATACAACACCGTCTATTTCAGGAGCGTCATATTCCGTCCTACCAATAGAAAATTTCTTATTTTTATCTTCTATCAATATTTTTACTTTTTTCCCTATATATTTTTTTAATTTCTCTCTTGATATTTCCTTTTGTTTTCTAATTAAAATATTTAACCTTCTTTCTTTTTCTTTTTCGTCTATTTGATTGGGGAAATTATAAGAGGGAGTTCCTTTTTCTCTGCTATATTTAAAAAAACCAACCCTTTCAATTTTCATTTTTTCAATGAAACATAAAAGAGAGTTAAAATCATCTTGGCTTTCTCCTGGAAAACCAACTATAAAAGTTGTTCTTATAACAGAGTAAGGGACTTTTTTTCTTATTTTTTCAATTAATTCATAAAGATTTATTATAGGTCTATTCATTTTTTTAAGTATGTTAGGAGATACATGCTGAATAGGAATATCAAAATATTTGCATATTTTCTTACTTTCTCCTATTTTTTCAATAATTTGATCATTTAAATGTGCTGGATGCATGTACATAACTCTTATCCATTCAAAATTAAATTTTTCTAATTCTTCAAGCAATTTAATAATATTAGAACCATCTTTTAAATCTTTCCCATAGTTTGTTGTATCCTGAGCAACCAAAATTATCTCTTTAAAACCAATTTTTTCAATATTTTCTGCTTCTTTTAAAATATCTTTTATTTTTCTACTCCTTAATTCCCCTCTTAGTTTAGGAATTAAACAGTAACTACAAAAATTATTACATCCATCCGATATTTTTATATATGCATAAGGAAAAGTAGTTATAAGTCTTGGGTATTCTTTTATCTCTGTAAAACAATTTTCTTTTACCTTTACTATTTTTTCACCTTCTTCTCTTATTACATTTAATACCTCTTTTGGATCACCAACTCCAACAATTCCTTTAATATTTTTAAATCTTAATAGTTTTTCTCTTTCTCTTTGGACAAGACAACCCCAAATAATGATTTTTTTGTTTTTTCTAATAAGGTATTTAATATATTCAGTTGATTCTTTTACTGCATCTTTTATGAATCCACAAGTATTTATTATTATAAAATCTGCTTTTTCTATTGAATTTGCAATTGTAAATCCTTCCTGAATAAATAATGCAAGAAGTTGTTCAGAATCAAAAAGATTTTTAGGACATCCAAGAGAAATAAGAAAGATTTTCATTTTGTTAAATTGTGAAAGAGATATAACCAAAATAAGAAAATAATTAAAAATATTAGAAAAAGAATAAAAATTAGATAAATTTTTTTATCTGTTATTTCAAAACAAGAAGTTTTTATCTCTTTTTCTTCTTTTATTTCTTTTTCTTCTTTAAAAAATTCCTCTATATTTATCCCTTCAATTTTAAGATAATCTATATATTGTTTGGTAATTGCTTTTTTATGAAATTGACTTGGAAATTTTTCCCATTCGCCATTTTCTATATATTCAATAAACTTTTTTATGATTTTTGTATCTTCATATATTTTTTCATAACTTATACCTCTTTTTTCCCTTTCTTTTTTTATTAAATCACTTAAACTCTTCAAATCCATTTTCTTCTTTGTTTTGGTTATCGCCCTCCATATTTATTATTACTTTTCTAGGTTTCCCTTCTTGGTATGGTCCAACAATTCCTTCTTCTTCCATTCTTTCTATTAATCTGGCTGCTTTATTAAAACCAATTCTCAATCTTCTTTGTAACATTGAAATTGATGCAATTTTTGTTGTTATAACAATTCTTTTCGCTTGTTCATAAAGAGCATCTTCATCATTATATTCAGTTTGTAATATTTCTGGTGTTTCTCCTTCTCCTATGCTTTTCCTTTCAAGTATTTCCATATCATATTCAGGAATTCTTTGCTTTTTTATAAATTCACAAACCTTTTCTATCTCTTCATCCGAAATGTAACTTCCTTGTATTCTTATTAAACTTGAACTTAAGGGAGGCAAAAATAGCATATCTCCCCTTCCAAGTAATTTTTCAGCCCCAATTCTATCAAGGATAGTTCTTGAATCAAATTTTGAAGTTACTTGAAAAGAAATTCTACAAGGGAGATTTGCTTTAATTACACCTGTTATAACATTTACAGAAGGTCTTTGGGTTGCTAAAATTAAATGTATTCCTGCAGCTCTTGAAAGTTGAGCAAGTCGTATAATACTTTGTTCTATTTCATTTTTTGCAACAGCCATTAAGTCAGCCAGTTCATCAATAACAACAACTATATATGGTAAAGGTGTATCTCTAAATATTTGATTATACGTTTCAATATTTCTAACTTTACATTCTGAAAAAATTTTATATCTTCTACTCATTTCACCAATAAGCCATTTTAATGCATTTACTGCTTTTCTAATATCAACTATAACAGGACAAAGGAGATGGGATAGGTCATTATAAAGAGTAAGTTCAACCATTTTAGGGTCAATCATTATAAATTTTACTTCATCTGGTGTCGCTTTATACAGAATTGAAGTTATAAGAGAATTAAGACACACAGTTTTTCCTGAACCTGTAGCACCTGCAATTAAAAGGTGTGGCATTAACTTTAAATCAGTTACAATGGGTCTTCCCATTATATCCTTTCCTATTGCAAGTGTTAATTTTGAAGAAGAACGTTGAAATTCTTTACTTTCAATTATTTCTCTTAAGTAAACAATAGAGATTTCTCTATTTGGAACTTCAATTCCTACTGTGGATTTATTTGGCAAAGGAGCAACAACTCTTATTGTGGTTGTTTTTAAATTCATAGCAATATTATCTTGAATCTTAAATATCTTTTGAACTTGAATACCTGGAGCAAGTTGTATTTCAAACATAGTAACTCTTGGTCCTTGATTTATTTGAACAACTTCTCCTTCTATATCAAATTCTGAGAGTGTTTCTTCTATAACTTGTGCATATATTTCCAGATCTTCTTTGGTTTCTTTCTGTGTAAGATTCCCAATTTTAAGTAAATCAATAGGAGGTAAATTATAAATAACTTCTTTTAATTCTTTGGTGTGTATTTTTTCCAATTTCTTTTTTTCTTTTTCAGGTTCTCTTATCTTTTCTTCTTGTAGTTTTTGATCTGGGATTTTAGGTGATTCTATTTTTTCTCTTTTTATAACTTTTTTCTTTGTTTTTTCAGGTATAACTATTTTTTCTTTTCCAGAAAAATATTCAACAAAAACTAATTTAAATGGATCAAAATATATTTTGTATCCAAGCATAATAAAGAAGATTAATAAAAGAAAAAGAATGAAAAATATTCCTTTTTCTCCAATATATTCTTTTAAAAGTGGTGAAAGGACAGTCCCTAAAAAGCCCCCGCTGAAATTTTCTTTACCTGAATTTAAAGTTGCTAAAATTATTGATATAACAAGAATTAATCCCAAAGGACTTACTATTTTCTTCCACAATTTTTCTTTTTCTCCCCATATAGTATTGTATCCTATAAGGAGTAGAAAAAAAATTAGAAGAAAAGAGCTTTTTCCAAATAAAAAAAATAAAAGTCCTGTCAAGTATGAACCGATTTTACCTCCAAAGTTTTCAATATTTTTATTTACTGGAAAACCTGTTTGACAGAAAGAAAATGTAGGGTCAAAAGGGTCAAAAGAAAGGAAAGAAAAAAATAGAAAGAAGGTAAAACCAAAAATTAAAAAACCTTTTATCCAATTTTCCAGTTTTTCCCATCTCATTATGATATAATATAACATTTTATCTTTTCTTTATCAATAATAAATTTTGAATTCAAATTTTTTTTCTGTTATTCTATATCAGAAAGGAGGAAAAAATTAAAACAAGGAGACAATTAAAAGTGGAAAGTATGTTAAGAGAAGAAATAGAAAATATTATCAGAAAAGATGTTTCTGACCCAAGGATTTGTTTTTTTACAATTACCTATGTTCATACTACTGGAGACCTTAAAAATGTAAGAGTTGGAATTAGTTTTATGGGAAATGACACAGAAAAGAAGAATGCTTTTCGTGGTATTTTAAGTGCTCAAAAGTTTATTCAGTATAAACTTGGGCAGAAAATTTCTCTCAAATTTACACCAAAAATTGAGTTTGAACTTGATGAGAGAAAAGAGATAAGAATTGAACAAATTTTAAAAGAAATAAGAGAAGAAAATGAAGATTGATATAAAAAAAACAATAGAAGAAAAAATAAAAAAGAATATATCCCATTTTAAAAAAGATATGAAGTTTGATGTTTTGCCAACAGAAAAAGAGGAATTTGGTGATTTTTATACAAACATATCTTTTAGGTTATCAGATAAAGAAAATCCTCCTCAAAAAATTGCTGAAATGATCAAAGATAAAATATTGCCTGATTTGAAAGGGGTAATAAAAAAAATTGAAATAAAAAATGGGTTTATTAATTTTTTTATTGATGAAAATGTGTATAGGAAGCATGTTTTAAATATTTTTCAAAATGGGAAAGAATATCTTAAAGAAGATATTGGAAATGGGAAAAAAGTTCTTATTGAATTTGTAAGTGCCAATCCTACTGGCCCACTAACGATTGCTCATGGAAGGCAAGCAGCATTTGGAGAAGCACTTTCAAGGATATTGAAGTTTTCAAATTTCAAGGTTGTGAATGAGTATTATATAAATGATGCGGGAAAACAAATGGAACTTCTTGGAGAATCATTGAAGGCAAGATATTATCAATTAAAGGGAAAAGCTATTGAGATCCCTCAGGAAGGATATCATGGAGAGTATTTAGTAGATATTGCCAAGAAAATTCAAGATATTAAAGATGATTTAGAATTTTTTAAGGAATTTGGTTATAATGAAATTCTAAAAGATATAAAAGAAGATTTAGAGAAATTTGGAGTTTTTTTTAATAATTGGGTTAGAGAAAGTGATTTTATAAAGAATAATGATGTAGAAAAAATTGTTAAATTTTTGAAAGAAAAAGGATTGATTTACCAAAAAGATGGGAGTTGGTGGTTTAAAAGTTCTATCTTTGGAGATGATAAAGATAGAGTTGTTATTAAAAGTGATGGTAGTTTTACATATCTTGCTACAGATATTGCTTATCATAAATATAAAATAGAAAGAGGTTTTGATATTATTATAAATATAGTTGGACCCGACCATCATGGATATATTCCTAGATTAAAAGCAGTAGTGAAATCACTGGGATTTAATTTAGAGAATTTCGTAGTTTTAATCGTTCAACTTACAACTTTATACAGAGGGAAAGAAAAAATATCTATGTCTACAAGAAAGGGACAATTTATAACACTTAAAGATTTGATTAAAGAAATAGGTCCTGATGCTTCAAAATTTTTCTTTTTATTCAGAAAAATAGATAGTCATCTTGATTTTGATATTGAAATTGCAAAAAAACAAACAACTGAAAATCCTATTTTTTATCTTCAATATGCCTACGTTAGATTGAAACATGTAATTGAATTTGCAAAAGAAAAAGGATATGAAATAGAAAAAATTGAAGATAAAACAGAAATATTGAAAGAGAAAGAAGAAATTGAATTGATGAGAAAAATTTGGGTTTTTAATGATGTTATAGAAGGAGTTGTTAAAAACTATGGAGTTCACTTACTTGCAGAATATTTACTTGATATATCTAAAAAGTTCCATTCGTATTATCAGAAATTTAGAATTGTTAGTGAAAACAGGGATTTGACTGAAGCAAGATTGATTTTAACAAAGTCACTTTTAACCATTTTTGAAACTTCTCTCTATCTTTTAAATATCTCTCTTCCAGAAAAAATGTAATTTACTTTAAGTCCACAAAAATGTTAATACTTATTTTTTTACCTGTATATCTCAACAATTACCTTTTCACCTTTTTTTATTTTTTCACCTTTTTTTAAAAATAAAAGTCCATTTGTTTCTGTTATTGATGTGAAAACACCTGATTTTTGTTTCATATGGGGAATTATAAAATTTTCTCCATTTTCAACTTTCAAAATTACTCTTAGGAATTCGTCTCTATCTCCTTTATTTTCTATATCTTCTTTTAATATTCCTATTATCTTAAACCTTTCAAAATTTCTAGCCCCTTGCATTTTTAAAATGGAAGGTCTAACCAAATTTTCAAAATTAATATAAGTTGAGACAGGATATCCTGGAAGTCCAAAAATTAAAGTATTTTCTTTTTTCCCAAAAAAAGTTGGTTTTCCTGGTTTTACAGCGATTTTCCAAAATTTCATTTCAATTCCAATTTCTTTAAAAACATCAACAACAAAATCATATTTCCCTTCACTAACACCACCCGATAAAATTAAGATATCCTTTTTTTTCATTAACCCTTTTTCAATATATTTTTTTAATGAATTTTTATTATCCTTTGCTATACCTATAATTTCAGGCAACCCCCCATATTTTAAAACAAGACCATAAATAGAATAAGAATTACAATCATAAATTTCACCTTCTTTAATCTTATATCCTATTTTTTTTACTTCATCACCTGTTGCAATAATTCCTACTTTTGGCTTTTTATAAACTAAAACTTCTTTTATCCCACAG
>JAOAEP010000114.1 GCA_026416755.1 bacterium
TTTTCATCAAGTGATTGGTTTATAAATTCTTCTTCAAATTTTCTTGAAAATTTTAAATGTGCAATATCTGAATCAGTTAATGCTGCTTCTCCAAGAACCATTGCTAGTTCTTCTGCTTCCTTGCCTCTTGCATATGAGGCAAAAAGTTGACTTGCAAGATAGGGATGGTCTTCTCTTGTTAATTTTTCTCCAGTTTCTTTTATTATACCAATTCCTTTATCTCTTAATCTTGAAAGGGAAGTTAATATATCAATAGGAGGATAAATACCTTTTAAATGTAAACTCCTTGATAAAATTATTTGTCCTTCTGTTATATAGCCAGTTAAATCAGGAATAGGATGTGTTTTATCATCTTGAGGCATTGTAAGAATTGGTATTTGGGTTATTGATCCTGATTTCCCTTTTATTCTTCCTGCTCTTTCGTATATTGTTGCAAGGTCAGTATATAAATAAGAAGGATATCCTCTTCTTCCAGGGATTTCATCTCTTGCTGCTGATATTTCTCTGAGTGCTTCTGCATAATTTGTCATGTCTGTTAAAATTACAAGAACATGCATTCCAAGTTCATAAGCAAGGTATTCTGCAGTTGTTAGGGCAATTCTCGGAGTTGATATTCTTTCTATCGCAGGTTCATCTGCAAGATTTATAAAGATAACACATCTTTCAATTGCTCCTGCATTTCTAAATTCTTCCTCAAAAAAATATGCCTCTTCAAATGTAATACCCATTGCAGCAAAAACAATAACAAATTTTTCCTCTTTTTCAGTTAATATTTTTGCCTGTTTAACAATTTGAGTTGCAAGTAAATTATGGGGAAGTCCTGAACCAGAAAAAATTGGAAGTTTTTGTCCCCTTACCAAACTATTTAATCCATCAATTGCAGAAATTCCTGTTTGTATAAATTCTGAAGGATAGTCCCTCCTTGTAGGATTTATTGGATTTCCATTTATATTAAGATATTTCTCAGGTATTATTTCAGGTCCCCCATCTCTCACTTTACCCATCCCTGTAAAAATTCTTCCTAATACTTCAGGTGAAACACCAAATTCAATAGGTTTTCCAGTAAATCTAACTCTTATTTCATTTAAACTTAATCCAGTTGTGCCTTCAAAAACTTGAACAAGCGCCTTATCTTTTTCAACTTCAAGTATTTTACCAAGGCGTTTCTCATCATTTTGAACTATTTCTACAAGTTCTCCATAGCCTGCACCTTCAACACCTTCAACTAAAATTAAAGGACCTATTATATTTTTTACACTTTTATAATTTTTTAAATAGTTAATTATGTTTTTCATAGTAAATAGATTATAATAATATAAAAAAAACTGTCAACAAAATGGAGGAAAGATGGTTTTAAATTATAAAAAAGCAGGAGTGAATGAAGATAAAGCAAGGAAATTGGTTGATTTCATAAAGATTAAAGCGAAAGAAACTTTTTCTAAAAATGTATTAGAGGAAATTGGATTTTTTGGTGGTTTTTTCAGTATCCCTACAGAGTATAAAAATCCAATATTTGTTGCCTCTACTGATGGGGTTGGAACAAAAATTCTATTGGGTCAGGAAATGGAGATGTTTAAAAACCTTGGAATTGACCTTGTCGCAATGAATTGTAATGATGTTTCTGTTTGTGGTGCAAAAGTTTTATTTTTTCTTGATTATATTGCAATAGGAGAAATTAAAGGAAAAAGAGAAAAGGAAATAATAGAAGGAATTATTGAAGGCTGTAAAATTGCAAATTGTTCTTTAATTGGTGGAGAAATAGCACAAATGAAAGATGTTTATGGCAAAGATGGATTTGACCTTGCTGGTTTTTGTGTTGGAGTAGTTGAGAAAGAAAAAATGGTTGATTTTAATAGAATTATGGAAGGAGATATCTTAATTGGTATTTCATCAAATGGTGTTCACAGTAATGGATTTTCACTTGTAAGAAAAATTTTCAAAAAAAAAGAGTATAAAAAGTATTATGCTTCACTTGGCAATACTCTTGGAGAAGAACTTTTAAAACCAACCTATATTTATTCTCCATTAATATATGAACTTTTTTCTTATGATTTTATAAATGCTTGCGCTCATATAACAGGCGGAGGGATTCCAGGAAATTTAATAAGAATAATTCCCCAAAATATAAAGTGCATAATTAAAAAAGATTTGTGGGAAATTCCAGAAATTTTTAAAATTATTCAGAAAAAAGGAGAAATTACAGAAAAAGAGATGTTTAATGTATTTAATATGGGTATTGGGTTGATTTTGATTGTAAAAAAGGAAAAAGTTGAAAATGTTTTAAATATTGTAAAAAAACATAATTATAAATCTTTTACTATAGGAGAAGTAATAAAAGGGGAGAGAGAAGTTAAAATAGTATGAAGTGCCTTTTTATTAATCCACCAGTTTATGATTTTTCTGCTTATGACTTATGGTCAAAGCCACTTGGTTTTTTAAAAATTATTGATTTGTTTAAGAAAAATGGATTTGAAATCTTTTATTTTGACTTCCTTGATAGAAATCATGAGTTCTATAAAAATATTAAGGTTAAAAAAGGAAAATATGGATGTGGAAATTATTTTTACAAAGAAGTAGAAAAACCTCAAATATATAAAAATGTCCCAAGAAAATATAAAAGGTTTGGCTTACCTACAAATATTTTTTTAGATTTTTTAAAAAATATAGGAGGTTTAGATTTTATTTTTATAACAACAGGAATGACTTACTGGGTTTTAGGAGTTAGAGAAGTTATTAATATTATAAAACAATTGTATCCAAAAGTTCCTATAATTGTTGGTGGAATTTATACTAGTTTCTGTTATGAGGATGCCCAAAATTTAAAAGCCAACTATATATTTAAAGGGAAGGATATTTTAAAGTTTTCTTATGAATTTTCTTCTATTTTTAATATAGATATTAAAATGCCAGAAAGAATAGAACCTTTTTGGAATGTCTATAAAAAACTTGATTATCTTGTAATTAAAACTTCTTCAGGCTGTCCATTTTCTTGTTGGTATTGCGGAATTAAACAAATTGAAGGGGTATATAAAAAAAGAGATGTTGAAGAAGTAGTTGAAGAGATAATTAAAAATGTCGAAAAATTTAAAATAGAAGATATTGCTTTTTATGACGATGCTTTATTTTTTAATTTCGAAGAACATTTATACAGGATACTTGAAAAAATTACAAAAAACACAAAAAATTTAAGATTTCATACACCTAATGGTATTCATCCTAAATTTATAAAAAAGGAAGTTTCTTTTATCTTAAAAGAGACAAACTTTAAAACAATTCGTCTTTCTCTTGAAACCATAAATGATAAGAGAAATAAAGAATCTGATAATAAAGTAAATTTTAATGAATTTGAAATGTGTGTTAGGAATTTAGTGGATGCAGGATTTAGAAAAGAAGAAATAGGTGTTTATATTCTCGCAGGCCTTCCAAATCAAAAACCAGAAGAAGTAATAAAAACGATAAATATTTTAAAAAATTATCCTTTAAAAATAAAAATTGCAGAATATTCTCCAATTCCTGGAACAGTTGATTTTGAGATCGCAAAAAATCTATATCCTGAATTACCAATTTCAGATCCACTCTTTCAGAATAACTCAATTTATCCATTATGGAACTTTAAAAATAAATGGGAAATAATTAATCAAATAAAACAAATGATAAAAAGTTAATCTTTCCAATGGATTTCTTTAAACTAAATAGTTTTTGCTAATTTATGAAGTTACAAAATTTTTGAAAAAGTTCATTATTGACAAATTTTTCTAATAATATAAAATATTTCTGTTTTGAAATTAGAAAAAGGAGGTAATAATGACTGCTATAATAGGAGGAATAATAGCAATAGCACTTGGATTATGGCTTGTTTTTCCTGGGCCTTTAGGGCAAGCAACTAAATGGTTTATAGGAGGAGGCATAGTAGTTCTTCTTATTCTTGGAGGGATAATTGCTGTTGCAGCAGGTATTTCTGATATAAAAGATAAAATAGAAGAAAAGAGAGAAAGAGAAAAAGAAAAGAAGGAAGAAGTAAAAGAAGAGAAGAAAGAAAATTAATCTTTCAAAACAATATTCATAATTTTATTTTTAATATAAATTTTCTTAATTAAAGTTTTCCCTTCAATAAACTTTTTAAATTTTTCGTCTTTTTTTATCAATTCGTAAATTTGCTCTTGGTCAAAATCTGAAGGTATTTCAATATTACCTCTTATTTTCCCATTTATCTGAACACCTATCTTTATTTTTTCTTCAACTATTACTTCTTTTTCATAAACTGGCCAACTTTCATTAAATAAAAAAGATTTTTCTCCTAAATTTTCCCATAGTTCTTCACATATGTGTGGAACAAATGGGTAAAGCAATTTTATAAATTTTTTCCATGAACTAATTAAAAGATTTTTTGAAATTTTCTTTTCATTTATTTCTTTATTCAGAAAATTAATAAATTCCATCATTTTTGCTATTGCTGTATTAAATTGAAATTCTTTTTCTATATCATCAGTCACACCTTTTATAGTTTTATTTATCATAACTTTTAATTTTTTATCATTTTCTTCATTATTTCCTAAATAATTTTTAATTTCAAAATGTAATCTCCAAACTCTATTTAAAAATCTCCAACATCCCTCTATTCCTCTTTCACTCCATTCTAGGTCAACCTCTGGTGGTGCAGCAAATAAGATAAAAAGACGCAAAGTATCCGAACCATATTTCCTTATTATATCTTCAGGATCTACAACATTTCCTTTTGATTTTGACATTTTGGCTCCATCTTTTATTACCATTCCTTGACATAATAAATTTTCAAATGGTTCTTCAAAGTCCAAATATTCCATATCCTTTAAAACTTTAACGAAGAATCTACTGTAAAGTAAATGTAAAATCGCATGTTCTATTCCACCTATATATTGGTCTACAGGCATCCAGTAATTTACTTCATTTTTGTCAAATGGTTTTTCATTTATATCTTTTGAGGCATATCTTAAGAAATACCAAGAAGAATCTACAAAAGTATCCATAGTATCTGTTTCTCTTTCAGCATCATTTCCGCATGATGGACATTTACACCTTAAAAATTCAGAAACATATTTTAAAGGTGATTCTCCCTTCCCCGTTATTTTTACTTCGTAAGGAAGTTCTACAGGAAGATTCTCTTCTTTCTCAGGAACAATACCACATTTTTTACAATAAATTAAAGGGATTGGTGTTCCCCAATATCTTTGTCTTGAAATACACCAATCCTTCAATCTGTAATAAACTGCTTTTTTACCTTTATTTATTTTTTCAAGAAATTTTCTAACTTCCTCTTTTCCACTTTCGCTATTCAGGCCATCAAAAATCCCTGAATTTATCATAATCCCTCGATCTTCATATGCCTTTTCAAGTTTTTCGGGGATTTCTTTCCATTCAGGATTTTTTATTACAATTTTAATTGGAAGAGCATACTTCTGAGCAAACTCAAAGTCCCTTTGGTCATGGGCGGGAACTGCCATAATTGCACCTGTTCCATATTCCATCAATACATAGTTTCCAATCCATACAGGAATTTTTTCATTAGATAATGGATGGATTGCTAAAATTCCTGTATCAATCCCTTCTTTTTCAAGTTTTAAAATATCTTCAACTGTTAAACTTGCTTTTTTTGTCTTTTCAATAAAATTTTCAATTTCTTTTTTCTTAAAACTTTTTTCTATTATTTTTTCAATAAGTGGATGTTGAGGAGATAAAACCAAATATGTTACCCCCATCAAAGTATCTGCTCTGGTTGTGAACACTTTTATATTTTCTTTTATTTCTGGGACATAAAAATCAATTTCACATCCTTCACTTTTCCCTATCCAGTTTTTTTGCATTATTATAACTCTTTCAGGCCAGTTTTTAATTTTTGAAAAATCAAGTAATCTTTCAGCATATTCAGTAATTTTTATAAACCATTGTTCAAGATTTCTATTTTCAACAAGTTCTCCACATCTCCAACATCTTTGTTCAATTACCTGTTCATTCGCAAGAACTGTCTGGCAAGAGGGACACCAATTTGCAGGTGCTTTCTTCTTATATGCAAGGCCTCTCTTAAAAAATTGTATGAAAAAAAACTGGTTCCATCTATAATATTCAGGGTCACAAGTTATAACTTCTCTTTCCCAACAATAAGATATACCAAGTCGTTTTAATTGTCTTCTTATCGTTTCAATATTTTTATATGTCCAGTCCTTTGGATGGATATTTTGTTTTATTGCAGCATTTTCTGCAGGAAGCCCAAAAGCATCATATCCAATTGGGTGTAAAATATTATAGTTATTCATAACTTTATATCTTGCAATTACATCACCAATAGTATAGTTTCTTACATGACCCATATGAATTTGTGCAGA
>JAOAEP010000156.1 GCA_026416755.1 bacterium
AAATGTTGAACCATTAATGCAATATTTGATTGAGGAAGTTAAAATTGATGCTAAACACTCCTTTGAAGATGAAGTGATGCCTGTGTGGGAATTTAAAGAAAAGTTTGGAAATAGGATTGGAATTATTGGAGGGGTTGACGTGGGGAAATTATGTGTATTGAGTAAAGATAATTTGAGGGAATATATAAGGAAAATACTTGAAAAATGTTCTGGTCCTGGTTATATACTTGGTTCTGGAAATTCTATAACAAATTATGTGCCTCCTAAAAACTTTCTAATAATGCTTGAAGAGGGTTATAATTTTAAAATTTAGTATATTTCATTCCTTCATCAAGCATAATGAGATAATTTTCAATAGGTATATAATTTGCAATTGAATTCCCACTGCCTAAGGCATATCTATATGGCATGCATTTATTAAGTATTTCTTTCACATATTTTCTTAAATTTTTTTCGTCATAACTTGAAAGTTTATCCACATCAACTCCACCCAAAACAGCAATTTTATCTCCATATTTTTCTTTAAATTCCCAAACAGGTATAATTTCATCTTGAAATGAATGGAATGCATCTATTTTGACATCATTTATAAAATCATCTATAACATTTGAGATATTACCACAGCAATGGAACCAATACATTTTTTCTTTTTGATGAGCAATTTCAGCATATTTTTTATGCCAGGGTATTACAAGTTTTCTTAAATGTTCAGGTGATAAAAAAGTAGATGTTTTAAATCCAAGGTCATCTCCTTGGAAAAATCCTTCTACATTGTCTATATCCACTACATTCTTATAAAACTCATATATAATCTCACCTACTCTATTAAAAACTGCTTCAACTAAAGGGAAATTATCAGTCATCAAATAACTCATATTTTCAAATCCAAGCAATGTTTCACTGCTTATTTCAAATACCCCACTACTTGGACAAACAACCATTTTCATTCCATCGGGTAAATTTTTTGAAGCAATTTCATATATTGAATAATCAATTTCCTCTTTTTTCTGCCAAGGATAGTTTTCAAAATCAGACCAGTTAGTTATCATTCCAATTCCTTCTTCAACCCATCCTCTTTCTCCTTTTGATAATATTGCAGTATCTTTTGTTTTTCTTTCCTTCCCTTGAAAAACAACACCTCCAGCAATCCTTACATAATCATATCTAAGTTTATACCAGAAGTTTATTTCCTGTTTTATATATTTTTCTTTGGTTGCTTCTGAATATTCAATCCATTTTTCTTCTAAGTATCTTTCTGTAATATATCTTTTAACTTCATAATCCATTAAAAGTTCTGCAAAATGAACTTTTTCTGCCTTTTTTTCTCCTTTTAATACATTCTTAAACTCTTCAAAATTTGGCTCTGGATTTTTCAATGGTAATTTTAACTTCATTTTTATCCTCCTTTCAATTCTTATCCTTTTGATTTTTGCGGAGAGGGAGGGATTTGAACCCCCGACCACCCTTTTAGGGCGGAAGCCGATTTCGAGTCGGCCGCTTTAAACCACTCAGCCACCTCTCCTTGGACCAAAGATTCCTGTTCCTATTCTGATTATATTTGCTCCTTCTTCAACTGCTATTTTCCATGTATCTGTCATACCCATTGATAAATATTTTAACTCAGTATTAGGAAGATTTAATTTTTTAAATTCTTCAAATAACTCTTTTGTCAATTTAAAATAAGGTCTTATGTCTTCCGGATTTTTTACAACAGGTCCCATAGTCATTAATCCCTCTATCCTCACATTTTCAAGTTCTGCAATATCATAAATCAATTTTTCTGCGTCTTCTGGTAGCACTCCTGATTTTTGTAACTCTCTTCCACTATTTATTTCTATTAAAATTGGATATACAATATTTCTTTTTTTTGCCTCTTTATCAATTTCTTTTGCCAATTTAAAAGAATCAACAGTTTCAATCATATCAAATATTTCAATTGCTTTTTTGACTTTATTTCTCTGTAAGTGTCCTATCATATGCCATTTAACTTTCTTCCCTATTTTTAAAAATTTTTCTTCTGCCTCCTGAACATAATTTTCACCAATAAACTTAATACCTCCTTCAATTGCTTCTTCTATTTCTTCAACTTTTCTTCCTTTTGTTGCACAAAGTAGTATTATTCTTTCTGGAATTTCTTTTAATATTTTTTGTACATTATCTTTAATATTCATTTGAAATTCATCTCTCTTTTTTGAAATGGTCATTTTTTTATTATACAATTTAAAAAAAGGAGGTTAAAGTGTTTTCAATTGGAATAGATTTTGGAACAAATTCAGTAAGAGGTATAATATTAAATCTTGAAGATGGAGAGATTATCTCTGAAAGTGTTATTTCCTATCCTTCAGGAGTAGATGGAGTTATTATAGATGAGAAAAACCCACATCTTGCAAGACAAAATCCTGCTGACTATCATATTTGTTTGGAAAAGTTACTCAAAGAAATTATTAGAAAAGCAAAAAAAGAAAAAAGTTTTTCAGTTAATAAAATAGTTGGAATAGGAATAGACACAACTGGTTCAACTCCCCTTCCTGTTGATAAAAATCTTGTTCCACTATCTTTCTATAAGGAGTTTAAAGACAATCCTAATGCGATGGCATGGTTATGGAAAGATCATACTTCTAGTGATGAAGCAGAAGAAATTACAGCCCTTGCAAAAGAAATGAGACCTCAGTATTTATCAAAAATTGGTGGTGTTTATTCTTCTGAATGGTTTTTTTCTAAATTGTTACATCTTGCAAGGACTGATAGGAAGGTTTTTAATGCTATGGAGACATTTATTGAATTGTGTGATTATATTCCTGCAGTTTTATCAGGTATTAAAAATCCAAAAGAAGTAAAAAGAAGTATATGTGCAGCAGGGCATAAGGCAATGTATAATGAGATTTGGGGAGGCCTTCCTGATAAAGAGTTTTTAGAAAAACTTGATTTTTCTTTTAAAGGCATAAGAGAAAAACTCTATGAAAAAGCATATCCTGCTGGAGAAATAGCGGGTTATTTATGTAAAGAATGGAGTAGAAAAGTTCACTTACCAGATGGAATACCTATAAGTGTTTCTGAATTTGATGCACATATGGGTTCAGTTGGTGCTGGAATTAAAGAAGGTGTATTAGTTAAGATTATAGGCACATCCTCATGTGATATGATGATATATCCAAAAGAAAAAGAATTGAAAGATATCCCTGGTGTTTGTGGTATTGTTTCTGATTCAATAGTTCCTGGTTTTTATGGAATTGAAGCAGGACAATCTGCTGTTGGGGATATTTTTTACTGGTTTGTGAAAAAATTAATTCCCAAATTTACTAAAGACCCTTATTTGTACTTCACAAAAAAAGCGCAGAAAATAAAGCCAGGACAAACAGGTCTCCTTTCTCTTGATTGGCATAATGGAAATAGGACTATACTTGTTGACCAGAAATTAACAGGTCTTATAGTTGGATTAACTTTAAACACAAAACCGGAAGAAGTTTTTAGATGTTTAATTGAAGGAACTGGATTTGGTGGGAGAATTATTATTGAGAGAGTTGAAAATTATGGAGTAAAAATAAATGAGATAATTGCATCTGGCGGAATTCCTGAGAAAAACCCTTTAATTATGCAGATTTATGCAGATATAATGAATAGAGAAATTAAAATTTCTGCTTTACCTCAGACATGTGCAGTTGGAGCAGGAATTTTTGGAGGTATTGCAGGTGGCTATTTTAAATCTGTTAAGGAAGCGCAAGAAAAAATTTGTAAGTATAGTAAGAAGATTTTTACACCAATTAAAGAAAATGTAAAAATTTATGAACGATTATATTTTTTATATAGACAATTATATAATGCTTTTGGAACGAACAATTATAATCAAAGTTTGTATAATGTTATGAAGGAACTTTTGAGAATTAAAAAGGAGTATTATGAATAGTTTAAAAGAAGAAGTTTTAAAAGCAAATATTTTTTTATGGAAAAATAATCTTGTGTATGGAACACAAGGAAATGTAAGTGGAATAGATAATGAGAAAAAAATTATATATATAAAACCAAGCGGAATCCCTTATGAAGAACTTACTGAATCAAAAATTGTTGGAATAGATTTAAATGGAATAGTTATAGAAGGAAATCTAAAACCATCTGTTGATACTCCTCATCATTTATATATTTACAAAAATATAAAAGAAGCGAAAGGAATATGTCATACTCACTCAAAATTTATATGTGTTTTTTCTGTTTTAGGTATTTCAATACCAGTTATTACAACGGCTCATGCAGATGTTTTTGGGAAGGAAATACCTGTCTCAAAATATGTAGATAATAGGGGTGATAATATAGGTAGAGAAATTTTAAAAGTTTATGAAAAAACGCAGAGTCCTGTGATAATTTTGAGAAATCATGGGCTTTTCTGTTTTGGTGATTCTCCTGAAAAAGCATCTTTTTATGCTCTTATTAGTGAATACTTTGCTGAAATTTTTTATTATACTTTAATAGCAGAAAAAATTCTGAATAAAAAAATAAAGCAACTGCCTAAAAAAGAAATTAAAAAATGGTATAATAGGTATCATTCAGATAGATATGGACAAAAAAAATAAATTTTTGATTAAAGGCATTACTCTTATCAATCCTAATGAAAAAAAGAAAAAAGTAGATGTTTATATTGAGGGTAAGAAAATAGTTAAAAATGGCACAAATTTAAGAAAGGACTGTAAAATAATAGAAGGATATGATAAGTTTTTAATACCAGGATTGATTGATATTCATATTCAGGACGCAGGAGGGACAGATTTTGTAAGTTTTGAGGACGAAAATAATATTGAAAAAATTTCTTCTACTATTGCGTCTTTTGGAACTACATCAATTCTTGCAACAACTATATTTTTCCCGTTTAAGAAAGAACAGAAACATATAGAAAAAATTATTAAAAAGGAAGAAAAAATAAAAGGTGCCAAAATCCTTGGTATTCATCTTGAAGGTCCCTATATAAATAAAAAGAGAAAAGGTATGATAGGAGAAGAAGAAATATGTTCTGTAAAAGAGAGAAGTATTGAAGAAATAATTGAAATATGTGATGGTAAACTTAAAATGATGACAATTGCTCCAGAGACTGAAGGAATTAAAAACGTAGTGAAAAAACTTTTTAAAAATGAAGTAATTCCTTCTATTGGACATACTGATGCAACATTTGATGAAACGCAAGAAGTAATAAAAATGGGAGTAAATCATGTGTTTCACTTATTTAATGCTATGAGACCATTTCATCATAGAGAACCAGGAGTTATAGGTGCTGTTCTATTTAATAATGATTTTACATATCAAATAATAGGAGATGGAAAACATTTACATCCTCAATTAATTAAATATATATTTGAAGTAAAAGGTCCTTTTAAATTTTGTTTAATCAGTGATGGGATGGGTGCTTTTGGATTTTCTGATGGAAATTATAAATATAAAGATTTAGAATATTTTCTTAAGGATGGGGCTGCTTATTATGAAGATGGAACTTTAATAGGAACAGCATTACCACAAATTGAACTTTTAAAAAGAATGATAAAAATTACAGGATTATCTTTTGAAGAACTTCTTATAACCGCAACAATAACTCCGGCAAAACTATTAGGAATTTATGATAAAAAAGGGACTTTAGAGGAAGGGAAGGATGCTGATATGGTAATACTGAATAGAAATATGGAAGTTGAAATGACAATTGTTGAGGGTGAAATCATTTATAAAAAGGAGGAGGTAAAAAATGGAAATAAAGTTTGAAGAATTTAAAAAGATGGATTTAAGAGTAGGGAAAATTTTAGAGGTTGAAGATGTATCTGGAGCAGATAGAATTTATTTAATAACAGTTGATATAGGAGATGAAAAGAGAAAAATGATTGCTGGAATAAAACCATGGTATACAAAGGAAGAATTAATTGGGAAAAACATTGTTGTTATTGTAAATCTTGAATCGAAAGTGATCAGAGGTATTGAAAGTAAAGGAATGCTTCTCGCTACACTTTTTGATAATAAACTTTCAATTTTAACAACTGATAAAGAGGATGTGCCTCCTGGAAGTAAAATTACTTAACTTTTTTGAAAATATATCCTGAAATCAATAGAAAAATAACCATAATTACAATAGGCACCCATACTGGCGCAATCCAAGGGGAAGGGATTAGAAAAAGACAATCTATTGTTTTTAAAGAAGGTGGCCAGTTTATAAGTATTTTAAGTGTTAAGTAATAAAATAGATCCCAAATTGCAAAAATTAAAAAAAATGTTGCAATTTTTCGTTTTATTTTCTTTTCACATAAAAAAGAGAAACACAAAATTATTATAATTGGTGTAATTTCTCTTGTTTTTTCAATAAATAGCAAACTATATCCTTTTTCTCTTGTAATAATTAAAGGTATAGTAAGTTGAGAAATAGTCAGTTTTGTTAAATCTGGTTGTAAAGCAGTTAAAATTTCTCTTATATAGATAACAACAACACCTTCCCACCATCCAAGAGCAAGTCCAATTATTATATAAAAAATTAATCTCATCTATTTATTTCAGACCAAATTTCCTCAACTAGTTGCAGATAATATTTAAAATTTTCTAATGGAACATCAGGGGGAACTGCATGATCAACAAATGGGAAATAACCGCCTTCTTTAAGTAAAAATGGAACTTTTTTCATAACTTCTTCCTCAACTTCTTTTTTTGTTGTTCTTAATGCTCTTTTGTCTATGTTTCCCATTAAAATAAGTTTTTTCCCATATTTCTTTCTATATTCAATTGCATCTGTATTTGCTGCCACTTCCAAGGGATAAAGCATGTTAACCCCGCCTTCAAGCCATAAAGGAACTATTACATCATTATTCCCATCTGAATCAACCATAATTACATCAATTCCATAACTTCTTAAAAATGAACAGACCTTTTTATATGCAGGAAGACAAAATTCTTCAAATGTTTTTGGAGAAAGTAAAGGGCCTTGTTTCATTCCAAGGTCTTCCCATATATTTGCAAAATCAATTTTTACTTCACTTACAACTTTTTCCAGAACTTTAATAATAAAATCTGCAATATAATTTATAATTTCTTTAACTAATTCAGGATTATCATAAAACATAACCGATAAATTTTCTACACCCATCCAATTTCTTACCCATCCATAAAATGAACCTGCTTGAATTCCAAGAGGGTAATCTCTATTTTTTACACATCTTTTCCAGTCATCATAATATTGTGGATACCTTAATGGAGAGTCAGGATTTAATCTTTTTTTAACTTTTTCCCAACTTTCTTCATCTTTTATACAAAATTCAAGCCACTGACTCATTCCAATTTCTCTATCTTTCCATCTTTTCCATTTATTCCCAATGTCATCTATATAAATTGCTGTTTCTTTATCTTCTTCAATAACTTTTACTTCTGGACTTGGGATTAAACCAAGATTTATTGGAGCATGTTCTATCCTATCAAAACCAAAATAAGTGTTAAAATAGGTATCTACTGGCATTCCTTCCTTTTGCAATCTTTTAACTGTATCTCCGAAGACCCATTGAGGCCATAAAAAAGGTCTATCTGGTTTACCAAAATAAACTACTTCTTTAAACCTTTCAAGATATGTCATATTTTCCTCCTCCTTTTTAATAATTTAAAAACGATTGGTAATTTTTCTATTATATCAGATGCAATCAATGAAACTTCTCCTTTTTCTTTCTCTGCTAAATCTCCTGCAAGTCCATGAATTAAAACACCATATTTAGCGGATATAAATTTATCTTCACCAGAAGCCAGTAATCCTCCAATAATACCTGAAAGGACATCGCCACTACCTGCTGTCGCCATGCCAGGATTCCCAGTTAAATTTATATATGTATTTTCTCCATCAGTAACAACTGTATTATATCCTTTTAAAACAATTATAACATTATATTTTTTTGCAAAATCTTCTGCAACTTTTTCTCTTTTATTTTGTATTTGGGATATACTTAATCCTGTTAAATAACTCATTTCTCCTGGATGAGGTGTAAGAATTGGTTTTTCAATAGATTTAAGAATTTCAAGATTTTCTGATACTATTTTCAACGCATCAGCATCTATTATTAATGGTTTTTTTATTTCTGGGATTATTCTTTTTACAAATTTTTTTGTTTCTGGATGCAATGAAATTCCAGGTCCTATTAAAACACAATCCGCCTTTTTTTCTATAAAATCAATTGCTTTTTCATAAGCATTCAGAGAAAAATAATGGTCTTTTGTTTCAGGTAAAGGGAAACTCATGACTTCTGTTAATTTAATCTCTATTATTTGATTAAGCCCTTCTGGTATTCCAATAGTTACAAGTCCACATCCACTTCTTAAAGCACTAATTCCTGAAAGACAAACAGCACCAGTTAAACCAGGACTTCCACCAATTATAAACAAGTGTCCATAGTCCCCTTTATGTGATTCTTTCTTTCTATTTTTTAAAAACTTAATTTTTTCATTCATATATTAAACAAATAGCAACTGCTATATCTTTTGTATGAGAAATTGAGACAGAAACTTTTTTATTTCTTAGTATTTTTTTTAAAGTTTTATCTTTTATTTCAATAATAGGTTTACCTGAGGTTAGTTTTTTAATTTTTATTTTTTTAAAATCTTCTTTTATTCCTAAACATTTAAAAAATGCTTTTTTTAAAGCAACCTTTCCAATCAATGAGATTAAATTTTTATTTTCTGTTTCTTCTTCTGATAGGAAATTAAGAAAATTGGCAGGATTTTGGAAGTTTTCAATTGATTCAATTTCAATAGAAAAATTAAACATTTTGAGGAATTGGTCTTACATGAACAACTTTTTTATTCCCTCTTTCAACATATTCTACAATTCCATCTACTAAACTGTAAATTGTATAATCCTTTCCAATGCCGCATCCTATACCAGGGATAATTTTTGTCCCTTTTTGTCTCACAATAATATTTCCCGCCTTTACTTTTTGCCCTTCATAAACCTTTACACCTCTAAATTTGGGATTTGAATCCCGTCCGTTTCCTTGTCTTTTTCTTGCCATATTAATATTATAAATTAATTTTTATTTATAGTCAAATTTTACTAATCTTCACTTTTAAAAATTCCTCCAAGTAAACCACCAAGACCAAATTTTTCTTCTCCTTTTCTTATTACTGTTCCTCCTATTTCTCTTCTTAATCTTGCAAGTGTTAGACTTTGAAGAATTATTTTTCCTGGTCCTTTTAAAGTTGCTAGAAATATACCTTCGCCACCAAAGATGGCTGTTTTAATGTCTTTAACAAATTCTACGTCATAATCAACTGTTTCTTCAAATCCAACTATACATCCAGTATCTATCTGTATTTTTTCATTTTCTTTTAAATCTACTTCATAAAAATCACCACCAGCATGAATAAATACAACTCCTGGTCCTGTAAATTTTTCAAGTATAAATCCTTCCCCTCCAAAAAATGCAACTCCAACCTTTTTTTGAAAAACGATTGAAAATTTAACATTTTTTTCTGCACAGATAAAAGCATCCCTTTGAGCAATAAAAGAAATACCTGGTTTTAGTTCAATTGCCTG
>JAOAEP010000015.1 GCA_026416755.1 bacterium
AAAAGATAGTGAGGATGAAAGAGAATTTTTAAATTTAGTAGAGATAGCAAAGAAAATAGGAAAACCAAAAGCAGTATATATTGAAGGATTTATAGAAGAAAAAAGAGATGATTCAGTTATTATAAATGGAGTTAAATTTACTAGTATAGTTTTAAGAAAGAATCTTGAAAATGTTGAAAAAGTTTTTGTTTTTATTGCCACGTGTGGAATAGAACTTAATCAAATTAATTTTAAAGATGACATTTTGAAAGATTATTGGTGGGATACAATCAAGGGTTACTTTTTGGAAATAGCCAGAAAAAATCTTTTTGAATATCTCCAAGAAAGATATTTCTTAAAAAAAGTTATAAGCATGAGTCCAGGGGCAAGTGAAAAATATGTTTGGCCAATTGAACAGCAAAAGGAATTGTTTAGTTTATTTGGAGATGTTGAAAGTTTAATAGGTGTTAAACTGGCAGAGTCCTATTTGATGATACCGAATAAATCAGTTTCAGGTTTTTTATTTTCAACTGAAAAGGACTATAAAAGTTGTAAAATATGTAGGAGGAAGAATTGTCCAGGGAGAATTGCTGAATTTGATGAAGAATTATGGAAATCATATCAAAAATAGGGAGGATAAAATGGAAAATAAAATTTATAATAAAAGATTAAATAGATATATCACAGCAATGAAAAACGAAATGCCTGATTGTGTTCCAATAAGACCCTTTGTTGCTGAATTTACTGCAAAATATGCAGGTTTAACTTGTCAAGAAGTTACTCATGATTATAGAAAAGCATTTGATGCAGTTATAAAATGTGGAAAGGACTTTGATTGGGATGCTTTGGTTCCTAATATGGTTTATGTCTGGACCGGTCTAACACAGGCACTTGGATTGAAATATTATGCAACTCCAGGGATAGAGATTTCTTCTGATGTTGGGTTTCAGTATATTGAACCATCTGAAGAAAATGCATATATGAAACCGGATGAATACGATAGATTAATAGATAATCCAACAGAATTTTTATATAATGTTTGGCTTCCACGGATCTCATCAGAAATAAATGGAAAAAATTCTTATAGAGCAAAAGTTTCACTTGTGAAAGGTGCTATGGCGATGTTACAGTATTTCAATGATTTAGGGATACAAGTTAAGAGAATGAAAGAAGAAATTAATATGCCTTCTGCTATATGTGGAATTTTAAAAGCACCTCTTGATATAATTGCGGATAAATTAAGAGGTTATATTGGACTGGTTATGGATTTACATACTCAGCCAGATAAGGTTCTTAAAGCATGTGAAATTCTTGCTCCGCATCTTACAAAAATAGCAATGATGACAGCAGACCCTGAAAAGAAACTTCCAATTGGTTTCTGGATGCATAGAGGTTGCGTTCCCTTTATAAATATGGAGCATTTTAAATTAATCTATTGGCCCACTTTAAAACCAATAATTGAAGAATTGTGGAAAAATGGATATCAGACACTTTTTTATGCGGAAGGGAACTGGGATGCCCATCTTGATAGTTTTGCAGAATTACCTGAGAAAAGCATAATATACCATGTTGACAGAGGGGATATATTTAAAGTTCATAAAAAACTTGGCAATAAATTTTGTATAAGTGGAGGACTACCAAATACATTACTTTGTGTTGGGACAGAAAAAGAAGTTAAAAACTATTGTAAGAAGATAATTGATAATGTTGCAAAAGATGGTGGATATATAATGGATGCTTCAGCAATAATTCAAAATGATGCAAAAATAGAAAATATAAAAGTAATGACAGAATTTACAAGGGAGTATGGTATTTATTCACAAGGACATAATAGAAAATTTGATGAGAAAGAAGGGATTTTAGAATCTGAAAATAAATTGAAGAACTTAAAGATTAAACCGGGTGTCTGTATTCCCTGGGAAGAAAAGAAAAAAGAAATAACTGATATAAAAGGAGATGAAAATTTAATAAAGAGAATTTGGGAAGAAATAGATACTTTAGGGTATATCTTTATTTGGCAGATACTTCTCTCATTTTAAACTTAGGATCTTTTACTAACTTATGCATTTAAAATTTTATTTTTACTAATGAATTTCCGATGTTTAAAAAATTCTTGTTTTGTAGATTAGAATACAATATAACAAATTAGTTATGTATTCCTTTCTTAAAAATTTGTATCCTTTTTATACATATAATTTCCGTATTTCTCAAAATTTAATTACATTTTATTAAGAATGGTGAAGAAAGGAGTAAATAAGAGGGAAATTTTCCGTTTTTAAATGAAGAGGAGTTTTTAATTTAATTAGAAGAATAAGTGATAAAGATGAATATTTTTGATAGAACTTATAAGATAATTAAAAATAAATGGATTTGGTATTTCTATTTCACCAACCAGAAAACAATAAAATGATAGTTGTTTTACTTTTACTTCACTCATGAGGTGCAAAAGTTTATAAACCACTTGACAAAAGTTTTTAATTTGTTATACTTTAAACATAAGTAGCACAAAATAAAAAAAAATAACACCAAAAGGAATGAGGTATGAAAAGGAAATTTTTTAATTTTTGTATTTTTTTGACTTTATGTCTTGGTTTTTCATCTATCCTTTTTGCAGGTAGACCTTTGACAACAGAAGATACAGAAACCGTTGAGAAAGGTAAATTTGAACTTGAAATCGGATATAATTTAATACAAAATAATGACCAAACAAAAAATCAAGAAATAGAGATTTCTCTTAAAAGTGGTATAACTGAATGGATGGATTTAGGTATTGTTTTACCATTTATAATTGAAGAGAGTGATACAAAAATAAATGAATGGGAGAAAATTGAAATTGGAACAAAGTTTTATATCTTTAAGAGGGATGAGAAAAAAACAGGTTTTTCTTTAAAAATTTCAGGGTCTCCTAATTTAAAGGAAGGAGATAAAAGTTTTATAATAAATTCTATTTTGACGAAACAAATACGAAAAGCCACTATTCATTTAAATTTGGGAACATATTTTTTAAAGAGAGAAATAGGAACAGACAGTATCTTTACTTATTCTGGTGCTATTGAATATGTAATTAATGAAAATCTTAATCTTTGTGGAGAAATAGTTTGTGAAAATAATGATGAAAATCCAATGGAAATACTTATTGGGATGAATTATGCTTTAAGAGAAAATTTATATGTGGATATGGGGGTAGGTTTTGGATTAAATAATTTTTCATATGATTGGAGAATAACAGGTGGAATAACTTTAAAATGGTAAAAAGGAGAAAGCAATGATAAAAAAAGTATTCTTTTTATTTTTTGTAATATTTTTTTACTAATTCTTTTGCACATTTTGGGATGCTCATTCCTTCTTCTGATATTGTTGAAGAAAAAGAAAAGGCAAATATTAATTTAAAAATCTTATTTACACATCCTTTTGAAGGGAAAACAATAAATATGGATAAACCATTAGAATTTGGAGTTATTCACAAAGGAGAAAAAATTTTATTAACAGATAGTTTGAAAGAAACATCCTTTAAATTTTATGCAGATGATAAACCTAATAGAGGTTGGAATTTAAATTATACCCTTAAAAGACCTGGTGATTATATATTTTATTTTATTCCAAAGCCATATTTTGAACCTGTAGAGGACAAATATATAGTTCATTATACCAAAGTTATTGTTAACGGTTTTGGGATGGAAGAGGGATGGGATAAAGAAATTGGTCTTAAGGTTGAAATAATTCCCCTTGTAAGACCATATGGAATTTATTCAGGAAATACATTTTATGGTATAGTTAAATTTAATGGTAAAGAAGTTCCATTTTGTGATGTTGAAGTTGAATACTATAATGAAAAAGGCAATGTTAAAGCACCGTATTCTCCTTTTGTTACTCAAATTATAAAAACAGATAAAAATGGTGTTTTTTATTATTCTTTTCCCAAAAGTGGTTGGTATGGATTTTCAGCAATATGTACAGATGAAAAGAAAATAGATGGAAAAGAAGTTGAAGTGGCAGGAGTTTTGTGGATCAAAGTTTATGATATGAAATAAAATGCATATATCAGAAGGGATTTTATCTTTACCGGTTCTTGTTTCAGGTGCTATTATTAGTGGTACAGGAACTTATATAGGTTTAAAAGATTTAAAATATGAGGAATATCCCAAAATTGCTCTTCTTACAAGTTCTTTTTTTGTTGCTTCTTTAATTCATGTTCCAATTGGTTCAACTTCAGTTCATCTTGTTTTAAATGGTCTTTTAGGGATACTTTGTGGTTGGAAATCATTTCCATCTATTCTTATTGCTCTTTTTCTACAAGGGGTTATATTTCAATTTGGTGGGTTAACTACACTCGGAATAAATACTGCAAACATGGCAATTCCTGCTGTGTTGTCATATTATCTATTTAGACCATTATTGAAAAGAAACATATTTTTATCTGGTTTTTTAAGTGGTTTTTTTTCAATAATTTTTTCTTGTTTTCTTGTCTGTTTTTCTCTTTACTTAACTGAATACTATTTTCTGAATATGGCAAAGATGTTTTTTATATCTCATTTTCCAGTTGCTTTAATAGAAGGTATAATAACTGGTCTTATTTTAAGATTTTTAAAAAAGGCAAACTTGATTTAATTGGAGGGGAAAAATGAAGAAAATAATTTTAACATTTTTAATGTTTTCAATTCTTTTATATACTCATAAAATAAATGTTTTCACATACCAGGAAGGAAATAAAATTTTTGTTGAAGGATATTTTCCTGATGGTAAGCCTGTGAAAAATTCAAAAATTGAAATTTATAATGAAAAGGAAGAGAGAATTCTTGAAGGTAAAACAGATGAAAGTGGAATTTTTTCTTTTAATATTCCAGAAAGTGAAAAAATAAAAATAATTCTTACAAGTGATGAGGGTCATAGAACAGAGACATTTATGGAATTGAAAAAAGAAAAAAAACTGAAATCAGAAAGAGTAGAGGAGAAATTGGACAAATTTAAAGAAATAAAAGAAAAAGAAGAAAAAATAGAAATAGATAAAGAAGAAATAAAGAGAATAGTTGAAGATACAATTGAAAAAAAAATAAACGATTTTATAAGAGAATACAAAAAAGAAAGAGAAAAAGAAAAGGTGCAGGATATTATTGGAGGTATTGGATATATAATTGGAATTTTAGGGATTTACTTTTATTTTTTAGGAAAGAAAAATGTTAGATAAAATTGACCCAAGATTAAGAATAATAATTTGCTTTTTTTATTCTATTTTTATTACAATTGAAAATGACTTTAATTATGTTAAATATTTTGCAATTTTACCCTTATTTTTTATGTTTTTTATAAATGATTTAAAAAAGTTTTTAAGAGCATTTATCAAAGTAAATTTTTTTATTTTTTTCTGTTGGTTTTTCCTACCGTTTAGTATTCCAGGAAGAGAAGTATTTAAAATTTTTAATTTTCCAGTGACATTTGAAGGAATAAAATATACATTTTTCCTTACAATAAAAGCAAATTTTATTTTTTTAACAAATTTTATCCTCATATTTTCTTCACATCCTTTTAAAATTATCCATGCTCTTCATCATCTCTATTTTCCAAAAAAACTTATAAATATTTTATTTTTAACAACAAGATATATTCCATTGGTTGAAAGAGAAAAAAACAGAATTCAAAGAGCAATGAAAATGAGATGTTTCAGATTACAAAATAATATCCATACTTATAAAACAATTAGTAATTTAGTGGGAGTTTTAATTTTAAGAAGTTATATGAGGGGAGAAAGAATTTATAAGGCAATGATTTTAAGGTCTTTTTC
>JAOAEP010000060.1 GCA_026416755.1 bacterium
ACATATCACTATTTAATCCAACTATTAAAATATCTCCAATTGATTTTGCTTTCTTCAATAGTTTTATATGTCCTGGGTGAATGATATCAAAACAACCATTTGTAAAAACAATAATTTTGCCTTCTTTTTTTAATTTTTCAGATATTTTTTTTATCTCGTTCAAAGTTTTCACTTGCCTCATTTTCAAAATTCTTTTTCTATAAGAAGGGAAAGAAGGTGGTATATTATTAAATGTATTTGTTGAACTTTTTCTGTTTCTTTTGACGGTACTGAAATTACAAAATCAGATATTTCTTCAAGGGTATTTGGAACTTCACCAGTTATTGAAATAACTAACATTCTTTTTTTCTTGGCTACATTAGCTGCTTTTATTACATTTTTTGATTCTCCAGATGTAGAAAAGCATATTAAAATGTCATCTTTTCTACCAATTGCTTTAATTTGTTTTGAAAATATTTCTTCAAATGAATAATCATTCCCAATACTTGTTATTACAGAAGTATCAGTTGTTAAAGAAATAAAAGGAAGGGGCTCTCTATCTTTTTTAAATCTATTTATCATTTCTCCAGCAAAGTGTTGACAATCTGCACTACTCCCTCCATTTCCACACAATAAAATCTTATTACCTTTTTTTATACAATTTACAATGATATCAGAGATTTTTAGAAGATTTGTATTAAATTCTAAGTTAAATACCTTATTTACAAGTTCAATATGATTTTTAACTTCCTTCTCTAAAATTTCAAGTTTCTTCTGATAATTCATTTTTATCTCTATATTCTGATTCCCCAATTATATTTGAAACATAAATTTCAATATTTGAAATTCTTTCAATTCCGATTGTATCTTGTAAATAGTTTTTTGTTAGTTCTTGAATATTATTACATGTCTCTGGTATATTTAAGTTTGATAACAGTTTTAAATTTATCTTTGTTTCCAATCCTTTTGAAGTATTGATTGCTTTAACTTTGATTGTTTTAATTCCATCTATTTGTTTTACTATTGTAGAAGTGATATAATCTTCAATCGCTTTAAGAGATATCTTAACTTTACCCCCTGGATTATCAAAAGAAACAGCCTTTGTTCTATAAAAATAATCAATCCAATTAACAAACCATAATATCCCCATAAAAAGAATTATCATAGAAAAAATCCCTACTTTCATTGAATGGGTCTCTATGAATTTTGAAAACGCCTCACATAAATTTATATTTGAAAAAAAAGATAAAAGAGACAAAATAAAAATAATTCCCAACAAAATATAAATCGTTTCAACAATTCTACTCCATACTCTCATTTTTTTCCCCTTTTTTCTATTACATCATCACTTATATTTTCCTTAATTTTTAAAGAATAGTCAAATAATTTTAAAAAAGGGGAAAATAATTAGGATGAAAAATAGTATAAATCCTAAAATTTTATACTTTTAAATTGAGGAAGATATTCTTTATTTTTCTCAAACATCTCCCCAACCATTTTTTTAATTTCTTCCAAGGATAAAACACTAGCAGTCAAAGGATCATAACATATTGCATGGTAAACCATTTCCGGATTTCCTGTTAAAGAACCTTCTACTGCCATTTCTTCAACTGCAATGTTTATATTATTTAAAGCAGCACATTGAGGTGGAATTTCGCCAACATGTATATAATTTAATCCCCTTTTATTTACAAGTACAGGAACTTCAACACATGCGCCATAAGGAAGATTTGTAATAATATTATAATTGGGGACATTCCCATTAAATATATAAGGTTCTCCACCTAAATAAGCATTAATAATATAGGATGCATATTCATGGCCTCTTTTAAGATCAACTGGTTTTTTAAGCCATTCTTTTATTTCATCCTTCCATGTATCTTCTCTTTTAAGATATTCTTTTAAAATATAAGCATATTCTCCTGGATTCCAACCAGTTCCTGGCAAACAATATTTTTCAATTAAATCTTGTCTCTTTCTAAACCACCAGTTATATTCTGAATTATGCCCACTTGATTCAGTTACATAATATCCAAGAGAAAGAAACATTTCATTTCTTACTATTTCTTCTTTATAAATTTTCTCATTTTCTAATATTACTTTTCTTACAAGAGGATATGCATCCTTACCATCTTTTTTAAATTCAATAAACCATGCTTGATGATTAATTCCTGCACATACATAGGTTATCTGGTCCATTTTTGCACCTATCCAATTTGCAAGCATTTCTGCTGTACCTTGAACACTATGACAAAGACCAGTTATTTTCAAATGACTAAATTTTTTCTGCATTGCTTTACAGAGCATTGACATTGGATTTGTATAATTGAGAAAAATCGCATCAGGACATAAATTTTCAATATCTTTACATATATCAAGCATAACTGGTATTGTTCTTAATGCTCTAAAAATACCAGAAGGACCTCTTGTATCCCCAACGCAAATATCAACTCCATATTTTTTAGGAATTTCTATATCATATCTCCAAATATTAACACCACCTACAAGAATTGTGCATAAAACAGCATTGGCTCCTTTAAGTGCTTTTTTCCTATCCATTGTAACTTCAAGTTTTGCAGGATATTTACCCTCTGCTATAATTTTTTCTACTGCTTTTTTAGAAAATTCAAGACGTTGTTCATCTATATCCATTAAAGAAATAGTTGCATCCTGTAAAATTGGAAAAGTTAGAATATCTCTTACAAGCGCCCTTGTAAATCCAAAACTTCCTGCTCCTATAAACGTAATTTTTACCATTTTCCCTCCTATCTTGAGTAATTATTTTAATCTTCTTTATATATATGTCAAAAAGAATTTAAACTTTCTTCAATAAAACTAATTGTTTCTTTTTGAATTTCAATATTTTTCTCCTCTACAGTTTCTTCATTATTGACAATTTTTTCTCTTATTTTATTTTCAAAATCTGTAATTTTTAACAAAAACTTTTCATCTTCTAATTTTTTTCTTTCATAAATAATATTTAATTTTATAGAAACTTCACCACTCACAAAATCTTCACATATTTTATTTCCCTTTATGAAAAATGGGAAAAATGGAGAAACATAAGGACTCCCACAAGTAATCCAAACAATTGGTTGAGGGAATAAATAAACAAAATATGCTGAAATTGTTCTTATAGGCATTAATTTTGTATCTCTACATATTGAATATGGATAGTATTTTTTATCTCTTGATATCCTTATTAATTTCTCTATGTTAAATAAATCATTCTCATCTAAAATCTCATCAATTCTTTTTTTTCTATTTAAACTACTTTTCACTCCCTCTGTATCAAGTTTTTCAATCCAATCCTGTGAATCTTTCATTAAAAAATCATTAGTAAATCCCAATTTACCTTTTACCTTTTTCCAATTAATATTAAAGGAGTTTGTTTCAACTAAAATTGCCTCTTCGTTTTTTGCAAATAAAAAAATCATCCCTCTTCTTTTACCAGCACATCCTACTATCTTATCTTTCTGAAATTTTTTTATAATTTCAATTATATTCTCCAAATCATCACAATATTCAGCAATAATTCTCATCATATCACAATCATCAAATCCTATTTCATTCACAAAATTTTCTTTCATATAACTCCCTGTATTATTTATTCCTGTTAATCCATTTTCTTTAACAAAAAATGCAAAACCTATTTCTGAAATTGAACCACTAAAAAAATAAGGAATTCTATTACCATTTAATTTTTTACATATATATTGAGGCATAGGCAACTTATCTCTTATCTTCATTACAACTGGTATTTTATCTTCTACAAATTCTGAACTTAAATATATAGATGTACAAGACAATTTGGGGAAAATATAATCAATAAATTTAAGTTTCAAAAAATTTTCAAATTTAATTTCACCACCTTCACAATATCCTTCAATTTCTTCTTTTATCTAAGGAACTTTATTAAGACAACTTTCATACTTTTTAATCTTTTCTAAATCAACTTTTATTTCTTTAACTCCCTCTTCAATATTCTTCAATATCTTTTTATGACATTTTCCAAGAAGAAATCCTGTTTCAAAATAACTCCCTTTTATCTCTATTACATTCAAACCCATTTCTTATTTTTTAAATTTAATTATAAGGTAATCCTATTTCCAAATTTTTCTTTAAAAACAATTTCAGAAAGAGATTTTCTAAAAAAAGATTCTCTAAAACCTATTCCTTCAGGATATCCTAGTGGAACAATCATAATAACATCAATATTTTCAGGAATATCAAGTAACTTTTTAATAGGATTAGGATAGAAAGCACCTATCCAGCAACTACCAATACCATAGTTTCTTGCTGTAAGTATGAGATGGTCAATTGCTATTATTACATCAACCAGATAACATTCATCTTTAAAGGGTTCATATCTATTAGCATATCTTTCTCCACAGCAAACAATTACCACCGGTGCTTCAGCAATAAAACTTTGATTGTAGGAATATTCTGCTATTTTTCTTTTTTTCTCTTCATCTTTTACTACTATAAAATACCATGGCTGTCTATTATTCCCAGAAGGAGCAACCCTTGCACCTTCAAGTATTTTTTTAAGAATATCATCAGGGATATCTTTTTTTTCATAACTTCTTATACTCCTTCTTGTCCTTATAACATTTTCAAACTCCATCTTTACCTCCTTTATTTTTAAATTTTGTTTTTGAAAAATAAATTTAATCTTAAATTTCAAACAAGTCAATAGAAAAGTTATAATTTACTTTTTTTGTAGTTACAAAGTTCACTTTACTTTAAAGTAATAAATTATTTACTATAATAAACTTACAACTGGCTTCTAAACAAAATACATCTCTTATACATTTAATTCTTTCGGATACGGTTCAAGATATTTCTGATAAAGCAAATATTCATTTTCAAATCTATAAGATAAACTTTTCAATAGTTCAATTATCACTTCAATTTGAATTTTCTTTTTTCCATAATTTTCAATTAAAGAAAGGAAGTGTTTTTTTTCTTTCGTATTTAATTTATCTGATATATAG
>JAOAEP010000102.1 GCA_026416755.1 bacterium
ATTCTTTCCCCTCTTTTTCTTTTTTTCTTTGTTCTATTATCTTTGCTGCTATATGGGAAGGAACTTCTTCATAATGAGAAAATTCCATTGAGTAAGACCCCTTTCCACTTGTAATAGAGCGAAGTTCATTTGTATAATTTGCCATTTCTGCAAGTGGAACTTGTGCTTTTATAATTTGGAAATTACTTGCTGAAACCATATCAAGAACTTTACCCCTTTTTGAATTTATAGTCCCAATAACATCTCCAACATTCTCAGAAGGAACTCTTATTTCAACATTAACGATGGGTTCAAGTAAAACAGGTTTTGCTTCACTAACTGCTTTCTGTAGTGCCATTGAACCGGCAATCTGAAAGGCAATATCAGAAGAATCAACTACATGGTAACTTCCATCATAAAGAACAACTCTTATATCCACTATTGGATAATTCGCAAGAACTCCTTTTTTCATCGCATCTCTAACTCCCTTTTCCACAGAAGGAATAAAGTTTCTTGGGATAGCACCACCAACTATTTGATCTACAAATTCAAAACCTGCTCCTCTCGGCAATGGTTCTATTTTTATAAAACAATGTCCGTACTGTCCTCTACCACCTGTTTGTCTTTTATATTTACCTTCTGCATTCGCAGTTGCTGTAATTGTCTCTTTATAAGCAATTTTAGGTATTCCTTTTTCAACTTCAACTCCAAATTTATTTTTAAACTTATTAACAGTAATGTCAATATGCAAATCACCCATACCTGAAATTATTGTTTCTCCTGTTTCTTCATCTCTAAAGATTCTAATAGTTAAATCTTCTTCTGCAATTCTACCTATTGCATTTCCAAGTTTATCTTCTGTACCTTTTATTTTAGGTGCTATTGAATATGAAACTGCTCCTTCGGGAATATGTGGCCTTTCAAAAATGATATTTGTATTTAAATCACATATAGTATCAAATGTCTGAGAATTTAGTTTTGCTGCTGTAACTATTTCACCAGGATAAACAACATCAACCGGTTCTTGTTTCCTTCCTTGCATTCTGAATAATTGTCCAACCCTTTCTTTAGTCCCTTTTGTAGAATTTAAAAATTGAGAGTTTGAAGCAAATTTACCACTCAGTACTTTTATATATGATAAACGACCTGCAAATGGATCAAAAATGGTTTTAAAAATTATACCTGTAAATGGTTCTGTTTCTTTCCTATTAATCAAAACTTCTTGCCCTTCCTGATTTTTTCCTTTTAAAGGAGGGAGTTCATCTACTGAAGGAACAAAATTATATGTAAAATCAATTAATTCCTCAATTCCTATTTGATTTAATCCAGAACCAAAAAGTACCGGAAGAATTTTTCTTTCAAGGAGGCCTTTTTTAATTGATTTCATTATTTCTTCCTTTGTAAGTTTTTCTCCTTCAAGATATTTTTCCATTATAACATCGTCAAGTTCAGCAAGTGTATCCATTGACTTTTGAAAAAAACTGCCAATTTCCCCTTCTGGATTTTCAACCTGAAAAATATTTTCAACCTTTTTAAAATTTCCATTTTCAAATATAGGATAATTTATTAAAACTGTTTTATTACTGAAAAATGAAAAAATATCATTAGTTATTTTTTTATAATTCACCTCCGGTATGTCCATTTTATTAATGAAAATAATTGTTGGAATATTTTTTTTACTTATCATTTCCCAAATTTTTTCTGTTCCAACTTCAATTCCATCTACT
>JAOAEP010000131.1 GCA_026416755.1 bacterium
TGAATCTTTATAAATTTCAATTACTACATCAGGACAAATTATAACACATTTTTTACATCCTATACAATTTTTCCCATTTAAGACTTCAACATAATGATACCCTATTTTATTAAAATCTTTTGATAAACTGAAAACACCTACCGGACAGACATCTATACATAATTTACAACTTTTACACCTCTCTTTATTGACTTTCACTATATATTTCATTTTCCAAATCCAAACTTTGTTTTAAGTTTTTCAAAAAAATTATCCTCAAGTATAAGATTTGCCTTCATCTTACTCTTTTTTATTTCAATTATCTCATTTTCTTTAATTTCAAATTCATCTTGGCCATCACCTATTATTTTTCCTTCTGGGTAAATTTTAATTTGAAGTTTTTTTTCACTGGATATAATTAAAGGTCTAATTGTAAGAGTATAAGGACAGAAGGGTGTAAGAAGGAAACAATTAATATCTGGAGAAATTATAGGACCACCAGCAGAAAGAGAGTGGGCCGTAGAACCTGTAGGAGTTGAAATTATTATTCCATCCCCTCTAAAATTAAATATTTCTTCATTTTCAATATAAACCTCCATATGAACTATTCTAATACCCTTTCTAAAAATTAAAAAATCATTAAGAACTTTATTTTTATATATAGTTTGTCCATTTTTCTTTATAACTGCTTCAAGTAAAATTCTTTCTGAAATATTAAACTTACCCTCAATTATTTTTTTTATTTTTTCCTCAATATTTTCTGATGTATTTGTTAAAAATCCAACTTTTCCATAATTAATACCATAAATTAATGTTTTTTCATTTTTTAATATTCTGATTGCCTTTAAAATAGTACCATCTCCTCCCATCGTTATAATTAAGTCGGGTTTTTCATATTTTTTTTCAACAACTTTTCCACAACTTTTCAACAAATTTTCAATCTTTAACTTCTCTTTCTGTATTCCTTCTATTTTTTCATTTACAAGTATAAAAATTTTTTTAATCATTAAAAAATTCCTTTATCCTTTTAAAAATTTTCTCACTTGAAAGTCCATACTTATCTAAAAGATAATCTCTATCTCCATGTTCAATAAAAACTTCCGGAAGACCTATTCTTAAGAAATCCTTTTTAACATTTTTATCAGAAAAAAATTCAAGTAAATATGAACCAAAACCACCTGATAAACAATTTTCCTCTATTGTTATAATTTTATCAAATTTTTCTATCTTTTTCATTAAATCTTCATTTATAGGTTTAATTTCTTTTATCGGAATAAAACTTAAAATAATTCCTTCATTTTTTAATTTATCAAATGCAATGTATGAGTTTAAAGCCATACTTCCAACAGCCAAAATAACCGCGTTACTCTCTTTATAAATCTCTTCATTAATTGATTCAGGTAAAATATCTTTAGGATATCTAATAAAAGTAGGAGTTTTTTCATAAATAGAATTTCTAATTGTTTCTTTTAAGTTTTCTAAACTATATGGAGCAAAAATTTTAAGATTTGGTATTGTTCTTAAAAAAGATATGTCAAAAATGCCATGATGTGTGGGGCCATCTTCTCCAACAATTCCTGCACGGTCAACAAGAAATATTATTGGTAAATTTTGTAAGCAAACATCATGAAAAATCTGGTCATATGCTCTTTGTAAAAATGTACTATAAATTGCAACAAAAATTGGTATTCCACTTTTAGCAATTCCAGAAGCAACAACTACTGCATTACTTTCTGCAATTCCAACATCAAAAAACCTATTAGGAAATTTTTTTGAGAAGTTTTCAAGCCCCAAACCTATTTCCATTGCTGCTGTTATGACAAAAAAATTATATCTTTCAGCCATCTCACACAGAATTTCTCCTACAAATTTTGAATTTGTTTTTTTATCATCAATTTGTTCTCCTGTTTTTATATTAAAAGGACCTATTGAGTGAAATTTTTCAGGATATTTTTCAGAAAAACTATAACCTTTTCCTTTTTTTGTTATAACATGTAAAACTACTGGCTCATTAATTTCTTTTATATTTTCAAGAATTTCAATCAACTGTTCAATATCATGTCCATCAATAGGTCCAAAATATCTTATCCCAAGTTTTTCAAAAAATACCCCTGGCACTATTAAAAATTTTGCTTTCTTTTCAATTTCTTTTGTAAATTTTAAAATATCATCTCCAATAGCAGGAATTTTTTTTAAAATTTCAACAAATTCTTCTTTTGGTTTATTTACAATTGGAGAAGTAATAAATTTAGTTAAATAATAAGAGAGAGCGCCTTTTGTTGGTGAGATTGACATTCTATTATCATTAAGTATAATTTTTACATTTTTCTTTATCTCTCCAAGAAAATTCAAACCTTCAAATGCAAGTCCATTTGTTAAAGTTCCATCACCAATTACTGCAATTATATTTTCTTTTTTCTCTTGAATATCATTTCCTATTTTAAGGCCAGTTGAAGAAGAAATACTTGTCCCAGCATGTCCAACCATAAAAATATCTGTATTACTTTCAGAAGGATTTGGAAAACCACTTATTCCTCCATATTTCCTTAATGTTTCAAATTTTTCATACCTAGTTAAAATTTTATGTGTATAAGATTGATGTCCAACATCCCATATAATTTTATCAGGAGGAATATTAAACACATAATGAACAGCAACAGTTATTTCAACACTTCCAAGATTTGATGAAAGATGTCCACCATTTTTTGAAACAACTTCAATGATAAATTCTCGTATTTCTTTACATAGTTGATTTAACTGAGAAATAGAGAGGTTTTTAATAAGGGAATAGTTATCTTTTATTTTCTCCAGAAGTTTCATTTTTAATTATGCTTTTTATCTTTTCAATCATCTCTATAATTTCTTTTTTCTTTGTTTCATTATCTATTTCATTGTATGCTTTTGTGAAATATAAAATTGATTTTTCAAATTCTTTTAATTGATAGTAAACATACCCTAAATGTTCATAAATTTCAGGGTCTCTTTCTAGTTTAACTGCCTTTTCAAGATATTTCTTTGCCTTTCTGTAATTCCCCATTTTATAATACGCCCAACCCAAACTATCAAGATAAGCTCCATTATTTGGTTCAATTTTACATGCTTTTTTTATCATATTATATGCTTCTTTTATATTTTTGTCTTTTAATAAATATGAATATCCAAGATAATTTAAAGCAAGTGAATTATCTGGATTAAGTTCTATTGCTTTTTTCATATTCTCTTCCATTTTTTCAAAATCACCCTTTTTATCATAAATAACTCCTAATTTAAACCTTGTATCAGATGTGTCTTCCATTTTTAAACTTTCAAAAAAATATGTTTCAGCAATTTCATAGTTTTTCTCATTAACATAAATTGAACCAAGAAAATCGTAAAATTCTTTATCTTTGATTCCGTTTCCAATGGCTTTCAATAATATTTCTTTAGTTTTTTCATCATTTTTTTCACTATAATAAATAGATGCTAAAAGGGCATAACCGAGTTTATTTAATGGATTTAAATAGATACTCTTTTCAAGATATTCTTTTGCTTTATCTAATTTATTTTCTTTCTGATATAAAATTCCAAGAGATAAATACCCTTCCCAGAAATTTGGTTGTAATGAAATTGCTTCTTGATATCCTTTTTCTGCATTTATATGATCCTTTTGTGTTTCATAGATTTTAGCAAGATTGTAATGTAAAAGATAATTTTTAGGATATTCCTCAATAAGAAATTTGTAATGCTTTTCTGCCATTTTTAAATCATTCAATTTTGTATATACATCACATAAAATTAACCTGAATGAGTGATTATCAGGTTTCAATTTTAAGCCCTTTTCAATATAATTGGCTGAAAGTTTATATTGTTTTTCAAGTAAATATGCGAGTCCAAGTCCAAAATATGGTTCATAAAGACCTGGATTTAAATTGATTGCTTTCTGAAAATTTTCTTTTGCTTTTTTATAATTATTCTCTTTAATGTACAAATTACCAATTTTTATATACAGATAAGGGTCAGGCCCACCTTTCTTAATTGTTTCTTCAAATTCTTTTATAGCAGAAAGGGTTGCTTTTTCTTCTTCATATAAAAGACCTGTTATATATGTTTTTAAGACAATGTCTTCTTTTATAACAGGAGTTAGACATCCTGTTAAAATTATAACTAAAAAAAACAATAGTAAATATTTTTTCATTTTTTATTTTCTTTTTTTATGTCTCATTGCTTTTCTTCTCTTTTTATATTTATGTCTTTTTACTTTTTTTATTTTCCTTTTTCTTCCACACGGCATACTACCTCCTTTATATAACTTTATTTAATGGGTACTCAACTATACCTTGTGCTCCCAATTTTTTTAATTTAGGTATTAGTTCTTTTGCTTTATTTTTATCAATTACTGTTTCAATAGCAAACCAGTTTTCATCTGTTAAATGAGAAATAGTTGGTTTTTTCATAGCAGGTAAAATTTTTAAAATATTTTCTAAGTCCTTTTTTGCAACATTCATTTTCAATCCTACTTTTCCTTCTGCTTGTAAAGCTCCTTTTAATAAAAGAGCAATATTTTCAATTTTTTCTTTTTTCCACATATTTTTCCAAGAATTTTTGTTTGCTATCAATCTTGGAGTTGACTCCATAATAACATCAACAATCTTTAAATTGTGAGAGAATAAAGTGGAACCTGTTTCTGTAATTTCTACAATTGCATCTACGAGATTTCCCGCTTTTATTTCTGTTGCACCAAAAGAAAATTCTACCTTTGCTTTTACTCCATTTTTCTTTAAATAATTTTTAGTTAAATTCACAAGTTCTGTTGAAATTATCTTACCATTTAAGTCCTTTACACTTTTAATATCGGATTTTTCTGGAACCGCAAGAACAATTTTAACTGGCCTAAAACCAATCTTTGAATAAGTAAGTTCACATACCTCAATAACTTTTGCATTATTTTCAATTATCCAGTCCTTACCAGCAATTCCTGCATCAAAAGCGCCAAGTTCAACATATCTTGGAATTTCTTGTGTTCTTAATAATACAGCTTCAATTTCAGGATCATCAATTGATAAATAATAACTTCTTGTATTTACATAGATTTCAAATCCAGCATTTTTAAAAATTAAAAGAGTAGTTTCCTGTAATGAACCTTTTGGTAAAGCAAGTTTAATTTTATTCACTTTCCTCTCCCTCTACAAATACTCCAATTTTTCTATATTTTTTATACCTTATTTCAACAAGTTCTTCAACCTTTATTGTTTTTAATTCCTTTAAATTCTTTTCTATTGAGTCCTTCATAAATTTAAAAGTTGTTTCCCAATCACTATGAGCCCCTCCAAGAGGTTCTGGGATTATTTCGTCTATTATTCCAAGTTCAAGTAAATCTTTTGCCGTTAATTTAAGCGCTTTTGCTGCTTCTTCCACACCATCTTGTGTTTTCCAGAGAATTGAAGCGCAACCTTCTGGAGAGATTACTGAATATATTGAAAACTCTGGCATTAGAATTCTATCGCCAACTCCTATACCGAGT
>JAOAEP010000026.1 GCA_026416755.1 bacterium
TATTTCATTTACTAAATCTTCTTCATATAAATTATACTCTAAATTTAGTTTATCATGGTTATTAACTAACATCTTGTCATTTAAATTTTCAATTTTTTTTATTTTTGCTTTTTTTCTTAAAAAATCATATGAAAGATTAACCGTAATCCTATAAAGATAAGTTGAAAATTTTGAAAGACCTTTAAAATTATTTAAATTTTTAAACGCTCTTATAAAAACTTCCTGAACAATATCCACCGCATCTTCGTGATTATTTACCATTCTATAAGCAACACTGTAAATTTTGTTTGCATACATTAAATAATATTGTTCAAATTCTTTTTTATCTCTCATTTATTTTTAGACATATGAATTTGATTAAGAGTTTATTTTATGATATATTATACCTTTAAATTAATGGAGGTAAGATATGGCAAAGAAAAAAAGAAGTGTTTTAAAAAGACAAAGACAGGAAATAAAAAGAAGATTAAGAAACAAAATGATAATTTCAAAAATTAAAACTCTAATGAAAAAAACAAAAGAAGCGGTTTTAAACAATAGTCCTGATGTTAATAAAATTTTAAAGGAAACAATTAAAGAAATTGATAAAGCGGTTGCAAAAGGAATTATTCATAAAAATAATGGTGCTAGAAAAAAAAGTAGATTAATGAAGTTTATAAGAAAATATAAAATTCAATTAGAATTAGAAAAGAAATAAGATAGGAGAGTGATTTCAAAGTCAGAAGTTGCCTCAATTAAACCCACCTTTAACGAGTAATCAAGATTATGAAGGAAATCAAATTTTTTTAAAAGTTTTCTTGTCAATCTTTTATCTTTAATTAAAAGATTCCGTAAATAAATTTCAATACCATTTATTATAAAAGCAAAATTTTTTTCTCTTTGTGTAATATAATTTTTTAAAATTTCAATTATTTTTTTGTTATCACTCATTTTTAGTCCATAAATTTCTTTCAAGAATATATTTTCAGGTGTAATGACTTTTGTTTTCAAAGAACTTTCTTTAAATGGTGGATTAATAGAATCGCCATAAAGAATTACTATTATATCTGGAGGAAGTTTTTTTATTTTTTCATAAAGCATTATACAATCATTTTTAGAAATTTTTTCTACATTTTTTATTACAAAAAGAATTTTGTCTGAAAAAACTGGTCTTAAATCAAATTCATTCAAAATTTTTCTTATAGTTATTTTCTCACAATCATAAAATTTAACATCAAAATCATTAATATTATATTTCTCTTTTATTTCTTCAATTTTTTTATTTAGATGTTCGATATCCTTTATAATAACTAAAAAATTTTTCATTTTTTAAACTTTAAAATCTCAAAATATATTTTTTTTGAAATTTCTTCTGAAATTTGACTGAATACTTTCTCTTCTTTATATTCTTTACTTATAGATGTAGAAATTGATTCTTTCAATTTTTTATTAAAAAGATTTTTTTCTTTTTTAATTTCAATTTCGTATTCTATTTGATATTTAGTGCCTACAATGTCATCTACCTTTTCTTTATCATAAAAAATTGGTATTCTTTCAAATTTTAAAACTCTTAAAAATAAAATAAAATCAGCGTCTTCCTTTGATTTTGTTAGTGTAAAACCAGGATATTCTATGAAAGTTCTATTGATATTCTCGTTTAATGTAAAGGTTATAAGTGGTTGATTAGTATTATTTTCAATGTTTTCAATATATAATTTGTTTTTCTCTGATATAGTTTTATTAATGGAACACGAGACAAATAATAAAAATACACTAAATACCCCTATTGATTTTTTCTTCAACAATCTTTCCATATTTAGTATTTGGAAACTGTGTTATTATTTTTTTATAGTAATAAAACGCACTTTTTTTCTTTCCTGCTTTTTCATAATAAATTCCAATTTGATAATATTTTTCAGCCTGTTTCTCATCAAGAAAAGACTTTATATTCTCTATTTCTTTTTTAAAATCACTATTAGGATATTCAACTAAAAATAAATCTATTTCTTCTTTTAAATCTTCGATCTCATCGGTATCAAGAGATACTTCAGATATAGAGTTTAAAGAATATTTTATTTTTAAAAATTTTGCCTTTTCTGTTGCAAATGTTTGGGGGAAATTTTTTATTATTTTATCAAGGATCTCTTTCCCTTTATCATATTCTTTTATACTAATGTAAAACTCTGCAAGTTTAAACATTCTGTCAATAGTATCTAAAGAATAAGGATCATTTTCTATTACTTTATTCATCAATTCTGCATTTTCTTCGGATTTCTTAAAAAAACTTAAAAACCCTCCTCTTTTTTCTGTGAGTTTCTTTTCCGCTATTTCCGATTGAATTTTTATTACAGAAATAATAAGGGATGAAGAAGGATATTCATCTATAATTTTTTGGTAATAATTAAAAGCATTTTTTATATCTCCTTTTTCTCTATATATTTCGCCCAGAATAAAACAGGACTGTGGAGCATATTCTGATTTTGAATAATGTTTTAATAGTTTTTTATGTTCTCTAATCGCATATTCAATCTGTCCATTTTTTCTAAATTCTTCTGCATATTCAAATTGTTCCTTAGGTGTATTTTTAACAGCATATTTAGGATTTATCCATTTTCTAGTTTGTGGTGTCCATTCCCAATATCCATAAGTAAAAACTGAAAAAAAATAAAAAAATAATAAAGTAAGTATTTTTTTCATATATATATTTTCACTTAAATATTTTTTTCTGTCAAAAACTTTATCCAATTTTAATCTCTCACTTCCTCCATTTCAAGAAAATTTTTCCCTTTTTTAATATCTACTTTGAGAGGAACTTTTAAAATAACTACATTTTTCATTATATTTTTAATTATTTCTACAATTTCTATCTCTTCATTTGGATAAACTTCAAATAAAAGTTCATCATGAATCTGTAGAATTAAATTACTCTTTATCTTTTTTCTCTTAAACTCATAATAAATTTTATTCATTGCTAATTTTATAATTTCAGAAGCAGTCCCTTGAATAGGCATATTTATTGCAACTCTTTTACCAAATTCTTTTTCGTTTTTATTTGAACTATTTATTTCAGGGATATATCTTCTTCTTTTCAATAATGTTTCTACATATCCAGTTTTTTCTGCTTTTTTTATAACATATTCAATATATTCCTTTACTTTTTTAAATCTATTAAAATACCGTTGAATAAAAATTACACTTTCTTCTACAGGTATTCCTAACTCTTTCGATAGTCCATACGGACTCATGCCATAGATAATTCCAAAGTTTATTGTCTTTGCGATTCTTCTTTTTTCATCTTTAGATAATGTATCAAAAGTTAAGGAAGAAAATAGTGTCTCTGATGAGAGAATAAGTTCTGCAGTTTCATTATGTATATCTTTATTTTTTTCAAAAGCATCTATTAAAACTGGGTCTTCTGAAAAATGAGCAAGAATTCTTAATTCTATCTGACTATAATCAAAAGAATAAAGTAAATTATCACCCTCTGCACAAAATGATTTTCTTATTAAACCGCCTCTCTGAGTTTTTATTGGAAGATTCTGTAAATTGGGATTTGAACATGTTAATCTTCCTGTTGAAGTAGAAGTTTGACTAAAAACTGGATGTATTCTTCCTGTTTCTTTATTTACAAAATTCAATAATCCTTCAATATACGTTGATTTAATTTTATGAAGTTCTCTATATTCAAGTAGATATTGAGGTAATGGATGAAAAGATGAGAGTTGTTTTAATACATAAATATCTGTTGCATATCCTGTTTTAGTTTTTTTTAATATAGGGAGTTTCAGTTTTTCAAAAAGTATTTCTCCAACCTGGTTCGGAGAATTAATATTAAATGTTTCTCCACTCAGGGAATAAATTTTGTTTATTATCTCTTCTATTTCTTTATCAAATCTTTCCTTTAACTGTTTCAAAAACTCAACATCAACTTTTATCCCTGTTGTTTCCATCCATACAAGGACATCAATAAGAGGCATTTCTATACTTTTAAAAAGATCATACATATTAAAAGTATTCAATAAATTTTCATATTCTTTTTTCAGTTCAAAAATATTGTTATTATAAATAAACTTCCCAGTAAGATGTTTTGCTATTGAAAAATCAAATTCTATATTTTTTAAATTGACCCCCTTTTGTTTTAATTCAACTATTTTATCTTTAAGATTAAATCCTATTTTTGCAACTTTTTCATTTTCAAGAATATCTTTATATTTATCTAAATTTTTAAATATATCAGAATAGTTTAGAACTTCTCCGGTAGATAATCCAATTATATTCTCTATATTTTTTATTTCATTTATTTCAGGATAGATTTCTTTTACAATGTCTTTTATTTTTTTAAATTCATACATTTCAAAAATTTCAAATAATCTGGGAAGGTTGGGTGAATTAATTTTTATCTCTTCCAAATTTACATCATTAAATATATTTCTATTAAGTTTTGCTAGATCTTTACTTAAAAAAGCTATCTCTTTATGAACTTCAAGTTTATTTTTTAAATTTTTTGATTCTATTTTTTCAAGGTTATTATAAATTTCTTCTAACGAGTTAAATTTGGAAAGTAAAGAAATTGCAGTTTTTTCTCCAATTCCAGGAATACCAGGAATATTATCAGAAGGGTCTCCTGCAAGTGCGATAAAATCAATTATTTTTTCTGGTTTAAATCCATATTTTTCAATTACAAACTCCTCATTTATAAGTTTATAATCAATTGGGTTAATTACAAATATGTTTTTATCTATAAGTTGTAGGATGTCTTTGTCGTTTGAAATTATAAAAAAAGTGAAGTTATAACATTTGAGTTTTTCAATAAAACTTGCTATTAAATCATCAGCTTCATATCCTTCTTTTTCAATATATTTTATACCAATGGCAGAAAGTACTTCTTTAATTGCTGTTATTTGTGCAGAAAGATCCTCAGGCATAGGTCTCCTTTTTTCTTTATATTTTTCAAAAGTAATATGCCGAAAGGTAGGTTTCTGTAAATCAAAAAAAACAGCAATATATTTTGGTTTCTTTTCTTTCAAAATTTTTAGAAGCGTTGTGGTGAAACCATATATGGCATTTGTTTTTATACCAGTAGTAGTTTTTAAATCGGGTATTGCATAAAAACTACGGTAAATCAATCCTGTCCCGTCAATAAGATATATTTCTTTCATAATCTAAAATTTTATAATTTTTGTTTTAAACAAGAAATAGTCATTGAAATGTTTAAAAAATATGGCTTGTTTTTGTCCCTTTTCATTTCAAATTGTGTTACATAAATTCCATTAGTTTTTTCAATTTTATTTAAAAGCGAAATAAGTTGTTCAATTGAAATATTATTTATTTCTAATTGAATCTTTTCTAAATTATAATTTTGAAGTTCTTCTTTATTTAAAATTTTAATATTATTAACATTTGTACGTAAAGAAACGGAGTCTATCAAATCGTTTAAGTATGAAAAAAAAGAAAATTTTTCAGAAACGGTTTTCAAATATGACTTTTTTTCTTCACTTTCAACCTTCTTATATTTTTCACATAAAATAATAAATTCTTCGTATTCTTTTTCTTTTTTTAAAAGAAGATTTTCTAAATTCCTAATTTTTTTTCTGTTAGGTAAATATATATACTGATACTCAAAGAGAAGGATAAACCCGATAATAAGAAATATAATTTTTCTATCCATTAATCTCCTATTTTTAAAAAAAGATTAAATTTTATTTTATTCTCTTTTGTAAAAGAAATACTACTTATCTCAAAATACTTAAAAAAGTTAGATTTTTTTATATTTTCTTTAATAATGTCAATAGATTTTAAATTTTCAACATTACCGAGTAAATTTATATTTTTGTTTTCAATTAAAACTTCTTCTATTTCCACATTTATATTTTCTGGAAAAAGGGTTGTTATTTCTTCAAGTACTTTAATAATAGATATTTCAGAAATTGGAATTTGTATGTTATTTCCGTTTTGCATTAATTTTTCTTTTATTTGTATTAAAGGATTAATCACTTTTTTTGTTTCTGGAAACATTGATTTATAAATATTCTCCATTTTTTTATTAATTTCATTTATTTTTTTCTCTCTTTCAATTTTTTCAAAATGGGGATTTATAAAAAAATATGTAACTGCGATAAAAAACAGAAAATAAAAAATATATTCCAATCTTGGGGTTCTTTTTCTTATCAGAATTTTATCAAACGAAACTATTTCAAACTTTTTTATTTCTTTTAATATATCAACCATATTTTTTTCTTCCAAAAAAAATGTCTTTTCATCTTTAATTTCTTCATAAATTTTTTTATCTCCAATAAAATAAACTGGTAATTTTTTATTTGAAAGGATGGTATAAAAAATATCTTTAATAGTTTCTTTCATGTTTTTTGATGAATAAGAGTATATCCCTGTTATAACAGAGTTTTCAATTAAATCAATTAACAAATAATCATTTTCCATATATATACCTATAAAACTTCTTTCGTGTACCCTATTTTTAAGAATTTGAAAAAGTAAAATGGAATCAATTAAAAAAATATATTTGGCTTTATTTCTATTAAAAATTTCCCTTAAATATTCAATTTTTTCTTTTTCAATTGCAAAGATATCAACAATAGTTTTATTTTTATCAACATTAAAAAATTTTAAATAGAAGTATAAGTCTTCAATTTGGACTGGGAATTTTCCTTCAATTTCCTGATTTAATACAAGAATTATTTTTCTTTTATCTGTAAATTCAAATTCTATTTTTCTAAAAAATGTATTAAGTTTAGAAAAGATTAAGTAAAAAGTCGCTTTAAAATTCTCTTTTATAAAATTTTCAATTATATCATAACTTATTTCTCCTATTTCCCCATCTTTTGAATAGAAAATATTTTCACCTTTTATATATAAATAAATCCTCATAAAATACCTTTTTTAATAAAATTAACAGTTTTTTCTTTTTCTAATATTGCTTGGTTTTTTGCCTCTTCCCCTTCTTTATTTTTAACTTTTACTAAAACATGGAAACAATTACTTTTATATTTTATCAAACTTCTATTTTTCAAAAAAACATCTCTGTTTATATTAATTAAAAACCCTTCATCTAATGGATGAATCTCTCTTTCTTCTAAAATTTTACTAACCTGTTCTTTTGTAAATCCCATTGAATTTAATATTTCGCCTTTACATGTGTTAATATTTATTTTACCATCTGTATATATTGTAATAAAATTTATCAATCCTTTCTTTTCTTCATTTCCATAGAGTATCTCTTTAGTATAACCATTTATAAGAAGAATTTCTCTTAAAACAAGTATATTCCTATTTGGAGGGGTATAATTAAAACCATTTATGGTATAGGTAAAATCTTCACCTCCAAAAGGTCTTGGTATACTATCTTCATCTATCCAATCAAGAAAATAATCTAATAAACTTGGTGAGTATCCTAAAATTGAAAACAAATTTTTTGTAATTTCATAAAGTAATGTATTTGTTTTTCCTTTTTCATCTATAATTTTATTTACATTTATTTTTGA
>JAOAEP010000145.1 GCA_026416755.1 bacterium
ATATCCCCAAAAGTCCAAAAAATAAAAATAATGGATCTGCTGTACCTGATATGTATGTTATTGCCTCTGTATTTATTGGATGTATACCCCAAACTAATGCAACTAAAAATGAAACTCTCTCTCCATATATCTTTCTTAATAATAAATAAACTAAAATAGCACATCCTGAATGAAATAAAATGTTTAATAAATGGTATCCAATGGGATTATCTTTGAAAATTCTATAAACTAATGCATAGAAAAACATTTGAATAGGTCTATAGAAATTAGAAGCAGATAAAAAAATATCTGTATTGAAGAAATGAAGTAGAAATTTAAAACTTTTTATAAAAGGATTTTCATAAATTAAACTAAAATCATCCCAAATAAATGGATTGAAAATAGAATTTAGATAAACAAAAAAAATAGAAGAAGTTAAAAACCATATTATTTTTTTAAATTTACTTTTTTCATTTTTTTCTAAATTTAAAAAATATCTTCTGAAAAGGTTCATAATCCGACCGAATTAATTACTCTTTGTACTATATTATTAAATTCTTTAGCCCTTTTATAAGGACCTTGGGGATGACCAAGTAAATAAGAACCTGCAAGTAAGGCAACATCATATCCAAGTTTTTCATCAAAATGCTTTTCAAGATTTAATTTTAGGTTCTCAATTCGTAAACCACCAGCAGAGACAGGTATAGTATCTTTTATACCTTTCAAATTTTCTCTCATAACAAAAACTAAATGATATAATAAATTATCATCAAGTGAAGCGATGTGCGTATCAGAAACACCAAAAACACCATGTTGGAAAAAATCACCTCCACAAAGACGTATAATTTTAACAATCACTCCATCTTCAATTCTTCTATTTCCAGTTGATAAAGCACTTCTTCCTCCACTATGGGCATATAAAGGAACATTTATATCCGGGTCTTCTCTTAAAATTTTTAAAACTTCAAAATTGTGTCCGAGAACAACATTAAGCATAAGACCGCTGGCTCCATATTCTATATATTTTTTTGCTGTTTCTTTTATTTTATCAACTCTTTCAACAAGATGGGGTGCATAAATACATCTATTCCCTGTTTCCTCATATGCTTTTTTGAGAGCCGCGTTTACAAGTTTAATTTTCTTTTTTTCATCACAATAAGAAGGGCTTAACATCTTTTCATCATCTTTAATGAATTTAATTCCTCCTTTTGCTGCAAGATAACATTTATCTGCGACTTCTTTTTCAGTTAATCCAGCGCAAGGTTTTATAATTGTTCCAACTATTGGATATGGAAAAGGAGTTTCTGTAATTTTTCTAATTCCTTCAATCCCAAATAAAGGGCCTGGGAATTTTTCAAGTGTTTTTGGTGGTAAATTTATATCAATTAAGGCAACATCTGAATAGTAAACAAATTCAAGTACAGGTCCACCAACCGCAAGCATTAATATTTGATATAAAGGATCTTTTTCTTCTGATAAATTAATGATAGGTGTTCTTATAAAAACAATTCCTTCTCCTTTGTCAAAAATATAAATTTTGTCAACATCAGCAATGCATTTTTTAAATAATGAAGTTGGTTTCCCTTTCCCTATCCATTTACCAGTTGTTTCATCAAGAGCAAGTTTTTTAGCAATTTCAACTATGTTCCCTTCACATTTCAAATAATATACAATTTCAATGCTTTCTTCTTTCTTATGTACTGATTTTAATTTAATAATTTCTTTTAATTTTTTATTTCTTAACTCTTTTGGAAGATAACCGTTTTTTAAAATTTTCTCCATTTAATATTTAACATGAATTTTTAACACTTTTTTTGTGTTTTTATCAACTTTAAATTCTTCTGATATTTCATATCCACATAACCACATAATTTTACCATTATTTTCAAAAATTAAAATCTCATCTCTTTGAAATTGTGGAATTTTTTTATCAATCATAAATCTTGATATCTTTTTCTCTTTTTTTAATCCCAAAGGTATAAATCTATCTCCAATCTTTCTATTTCTTACAATTATAATTCCATTTATCTTTGAGAAATCAAAATAACCTGTAAATTTGTCAGTATTTCTAAAAATTTTTTCTGAAAAAGGGATAATTTCACTCTCAACGATAAATTTATTAAGAATTTTTGTTTCCCCGGGGATATTGATACTTACAACAAAACTTTTTTTCTTTTCTTTTTCATTTTTTAAAATTCTGTCAAGTATCTTTTTCCCCAAAATTTTTTCACCTTTTTCTATACTTTTTACAATTTTTTCAATTTTATTAGAATTTACATATGGTGTTTTTTCAATTTCTTTGTAGATATATCCTGCCACCCTTTTTTTAATTGCGTCTTCCAATTTCATAAATTTTTCTAAATCAATAATGATTTTTTCTCCTTCTCTTTTAGAAATTTCTTTTAAAATCTGTTCTGTATAATTTTTTAAAAATTTTTCTTCTGTTTTAATAATCTCTGTCATTCTAAGAATAATCTTTTTTAAGGAGGGTCTATATTTAAGTAAAAAGGGGATAATCTCATTTCTTATTCTATTTCTAAAGAAATTCAAAGATAGATTTGACTTATCAATCATATATTCAATTTTATTTTCTTTTAGATAATTTAAAATTTCTTTTTTTTCAATACATAAAAGAGGTCTTACAATAACAACTTCTGATTCAGGGAAAATATTGCTTTTAGACCATATACCACATAGTCCTGAAAGACCGGAACCTCTAAAAAAGTTTATAAAAAATGTTTCAATATGGTCATCAAGAGTATGTCCAGTTGCGATTTTATTACATCCTGTTTTTATAGCAATTTCAAAAAGTTTTTTGTATCTTTTCTCTCTTAAAGTTTTTTCAATATTT
>JAOAEP010000043.1 GCA_026416755.1 bacterium
TGGGATTACCACTTGTTATTAGATTTATTGAATGTGGATTTAAAGTGATGGGCTTTGATACTGACCCAGAAAAAATTGAAAAATTAAAAGAAGGAATCTCATATATCCATTATATTTCAGATGAAAAAATAAAATCTTTATCACCCAATTTAGAACCCACTACTGATATGAAAAGATTAGGAGAAGTTGATGCTATATTAATATGTGTCCCAACGCCACTTACACCTTATAGAGAACCTGACCTAACATATTTATACAAAACTGCCAATGATATAAGTGAAACATTAAGGAAAGGACAAATAATTTCTCTTGAATCAACTACTTACCCTGGAAGTACAAGAGAAATATATTTACCAAAATTTGAAAAAAGAAAATTAAAAGTGGGCGAGGATTTTTTTCTTGTATATTCACCTGAAAGAGAAGACCCTGGAAATCCTATTTATAAAACCAAAAATATTCCTAAAGTAGTTGGCGGAATTACAGAAAATTGTACTAAGGTTGGAACTTGTTTATATTCTCAAATAGTGGACAAAGTTATCCCTGTTTCTTCTACTGAAATAGCAGAAGCGACAAAATTACTGGAAAATATATATAGAGCAGTAAATATAGCTCTTGTAAATGAATTAAAGATACTTTTTGATAGGATGGGAATTGATATATGGGAAGTAATAGAAGCAGCAAAAACAAAACCATTTGGTTTTCAACCATTTTATCCAGGACCAGGTCTTGGGGGACATTGTATTCCAATAGACCCTTTCTATCTAACTTGGATAGCAAAAAGGTACGATTTCACTACAAGTTTTATTGAACTTGCCGGCGAAATAAACACTATGATGCCTTATTATGTAGTAGAAAAGTGTATAGAAGGGATAAATATGCAAGGGAAATCAATAAAAGGAAGTAATATTTTAATTGTTGGTATTGCTTATAAAAAAGATGTAGATGACATTAGAGAATCACCCGCATTTAAAATAATTAAAATTCTTGAGAAAAAAAATGTGGGTAAGATAGATTATTATGATCCTTTTGTAAAAGAAGTTAAAAAAACAAGACAATATTATAAACCAATCAGTTCTATAGAATTTTCACCAGAAAAACTGAAAAAGTATGATGTTGCTATTATTGTTACAGACCATTCAAATATTGACTATAAAACATTATACGAATGTGTACCTTTAATTATTGATACAAGAAATGTTTATAAAGGAAATTGGCCCAAAGTTATTAAAGCATAGATTTTCAATTTTAAATAATCTAAATTGACTTAAAGAAAAAAGAAAGGTAGAATAAACAACCAGATATAATATAGGAAAAAAATGAGTAAAGATAAAAAAGGTATTTTATTAACATTGATAATTTTTTTAATTTTATTACTATTATTTCTTGCATTTTTAAAGTTAAGTGAAAAAATAACTCAAAAGACCACTGTTTATATATTTTTAACTTATAGTGAAAATGAGAAAATAATGGTTAAGCCTGTAAAAAGAAAAATAGGATATTATGGTAAACTTGAAAATAAAATAAAAAAAACGTTAATAGAATTAATAAAAGGTCCTACAGAAGAAGAAAAAAAGAAAGGTTTTTCAACATCTCTAAATGAAAACACAAAAATTCTTGACATTAAAATAGAAGATAGTACTTTAAATATAAATTTTTCTAAAGAGGTTGAGGAAGGAGGTGGGATTTCTTTAATGGAAGCAAGAATTGCACAGATTGTATACACAGGAACTCAATTTCCTGATATTAATAAGGTACGATTTTTAATTGAAGGGAACCCAATAAAGTATTTTAGTGGAGAAGGAATAACAATTGTAGAAAAACCTATAAGTAGAGAAGATTTAAAAGAATTTGAAATACAAATATTGAAGGAGGAGAAAAATGAAGAAAGGGATACATCCTGAATATAAAGAAGCAACTATTGTATGTGCTTGTGGGAATATTGTAAAAACAAGGTCTACAAAATCTGAAATAAAAATAGAAATATGTAATAAATGTCATCCTTACTTTACAGGAAAACAAAAGTTTGTTGACACTACTGGAAGAGTAGAAAAGTTTAAGAAAAAATATGGTTAATGAAAGACTAAAGGAAATAGAAAAAGAATATAAAAGTTATCTTGAATATTTTTTAAAAGAAAAAAGAGATCAGGATAAAGTTAAAGAAGTTATAAAGAAAATAAGTTTATACGAAGAGATCCTGAAACTAAAAAATAAATATGATGAAATTTTAAAGAAAATTGAGGAAGACCAAGAAATTATAAAAAGTGGGGATAAAGAATTAATAAAAATTGCAGAAGAGGAATTGAAACTTTTAAATATTGAAAAAGAAAAAATTGAAATAGAATTAGAAAGTCTATTAAATCCAGAAAATGAATTGGATACCAAAAATGCCATTATTGAAATAAGGGCAGGAATAGGTGGAGATGAAGCTTGTTTATTTGTGGCAGATCTATTTAGAATGTATTCAAAATTTTGTGAAAGAAATAATTTTAAAATTGAAATTTTTGATTCTCATCCTTCTGAATTGGGTGGATTTAAAGAAATAATCTTTTCTGTAAAAGGTAAAAATGCGTATGGTTGTTTTAAATTTGAAAGTGGGGTTCATAGAGTTCAAAGAGTCCCAAAGACGGAAAGTTATGGCAGAATTCACACCTCTGCAGCAAGTGTTGTAGTTTTGCCTGAAATGGAAGAAGAAGAAATTAAAATAGAACCAGACGAAATAAAAATAGAAACATTTAGAGCCAGTGGCCATGGTGGCCAACATGTAAACAAAACTTCTTCTGCGGTAAGAATAACACATATTCCCACAGGTATCACTGTAAGTTGTCAAGACGACAGATCTCAATTGAAAAATAGGGAAAAAGCCATGAAAATTTTAAGAGCAAGATTACAGAAATATTATGAAAGTCAGAAAAAAACAATGATAGATATTCAGAGAAAAATGTTTATCAAAACAGGTGATAGAAGTGAAAAAATAAGAACTTATAATTTCCCTCAAAACAGATTGACAGACCACAGAATTAATTTTACTAGTTATAATCTTGACAAAATTATGGATGGCGAATTAGAGGAGTTAATTGGACAATTAAGAAAAAAACTGAAGTAAGCATATTGACATTTTTTTTGTATATAAGGTATTATATTCAAAGAGGGAGGGAAAAATGAAAAATATAATACTTTTTTGTGTTATTATAATGAACTTAATGCTTTACGGAAAAGAACCAGAGGAGTTATTAAATGAAGGAATTATATATTTGAAAACAGGCGATTATGACAAGTCAATAAAAATTTTGGAAGAAGCAACAAGAACCATTTCAGATAATGCTGACGTATATTATTACTTAGGAGAAAGTTATTTTAGAAAAGGAGATTCTGAAAAAGCTATTTCAAATTTACAAAAAGCCATAAGCATTAATTCTCAAAATCCTTCCTATTACTATACTCTCGCGATAGTTTATATTTCTCAAAATAAAAATAAAGAAGCAATTGAAGCATTAAATAAAGTTATTAGTATTTCTCCTTTAGGATTATATGGTAAAAGTGCAGTAAGATTAAAAGGAGAAATTGAAAGTAAAGAAAAAGATATTGAAATAGTAAAAAAATGGGAAAAAGAAGAAATAGAGGAGAGAAAAAGAAAAGAAGAGATGAAAAAAGAAAAAGAGGAATCTCAACTTAAGCAAGGATTACCCCCCACTTCTGAAACATTACCATCTGAACTTATACAAACTCAACAAGAACCAGAGAAAAATAAAGTTCCTATAATTACGATATTAAAGAGAATAAAATTTGGAAGAGAAGATGTAAGAAAAAAAGCATCTTCTGAAATTATAGGTTATCCATCTAAAGAAATTGAGAAAGTTATAACTGATATTATTGAAATAATAAAAAATGAGGGTATACCTGAAATTAAAAGGAATTTAATAATAGCTGCAGGAAAGGTTAACAATCCTGAAGTGGTTGATATGCTTTTAGATATAATAAAAAATGAAAATGAACTTTTTGAGATAAGGATTGTAGCACTTGATTGTATAAGTAATTTAAAATCTGAAAAAGTAGTTGAGGAGTTGAGATATGCACTTACAAATATGATAAGTAGAAGAGAAAGAGAGAGGGAAGATGCCAGAAGAAATATTCAAGATATAAATCAGAAATTAGATGATTTGACAGTTAGAAAAATTTTTCTAAACAGTGAAATCCAAAATTTAAATAATAGAATAGCACAGATAGATAGTCAACTTTTTCAAGAAGGAACTCTCCCTTCAGAGGGGCCACCTGCTTTTACTCAAGGTGGAAGAGCACTTACAGAAACACAGATAAAAAAGTTAAGAGAAGAAAGAAGATTAAATGAGGAAAAAATTAATAAAAATAACGAAGAAATTGCTAAAATAGATAAAGAACTTGAAGAATTAAATGTGAAAAAAAGAAGATATGAAGATTTACTGGAATTGAGAAAAAGGAAAATAGATATTTCAAGTATTGGAATTTCAACACCCATTACACAAATAGAATATGGAAAATCTCCAGATTTACCGGTTGGTTCTATTTATTCTCAAGGGGAAACAGATGAGCAAAAAAACGAAATTATTTTAGCAATAAAGATTATAAATGCTTTAGCAAATCTAAGAGATACAGATTCTATTTCAATTATAAAAAGAGCATGGAGAGAATTTGGAACTCCTGGATTAAGGATATATTATTATATTGCTCTTGGTAAACTTGGTGAATATAGAAGTATAGATTTAATGGTTTCTAGATTAAAAGAAAATTATCCCCAAGGAAATGTAGAAGAAGAAATTTATATAAGGATGAATATAATAGAAGTTTTAGGAGAATACCTTAAAAATAATCCAGACCAAGGAATAAAAGAATTGATTGAATATCTTGTTGAAGAAGGAGAATATCCTCAAATACAAAATGCGGCGAAAAAGGCCATTTCTTCATTAGCAAAAACTGAAAATAATTAAATATTTACTTATTGTGAATCTACTAACACTTCTTAAAGAAGGGATTGAAATTCTAAAAAAAGAAAAAATAGAAAATCCTCATTTAGAAGTGGAATTGATACTTTCTCACCTTATTGGGATTGAAAGATATAAAATTTATACTGAAAATATTGAAATTCCTACACAAACTTATAAAAGATTTCTTAAACTTCTTGAAAAAAGAAAAAAAAGAATACCACTTGCATATATATTAAAAAAAATTACTTTTTATGATAGTGATTTTATAATAAAAAAAGGCATTTTTATTCCCAGACCTGAAACTGAATTACTTATAAACACAACAATCAAAATTTATAATAAGTTTCTTTTTCCTAAGAAAGTTAAAATTCTTGATATTGGAACAGGTTGTGGAAATATTTCTGTTATATTGGCTAAAAATATTAAAAATTGTTTTATCACATCTATTGACATCTCTAAAAAAGCTATTGAGGTTGCCAAAAAAAATGCTGAATTAAATGATGTTACAAAAAAAATTAAATTTTTAATTTCTGATGTTTTTAATAATATAAAGGATAGATTTGATGTGATAGTGAGTAATCCACCTTATATAAGTAGAAATGAGTATGAAAACTTAGATAGAGAAGTAAAAATGGAACCCAAGAGAGCACTTATAGCAGGGAAAGATGGATTAAAGATTATAAAAAAAATTTTATTTGAAAGTGATTTTTATTTAAAGGAAAAAGGGTTTTTAATAATTGAAATTGGATATAATCAATTAAATGAAATAAAAAAAATAATTCCTTCACATCTTTCACTTATATTAATTGAAAAAGATTTATCAAATTTTGACAGAATATTGGTCTTTAAAAAACTAAAAAAAGTTGTAAAATAATATGTCAAAAAGGAGAGATATGGAAAAATTTGTTATAGAAGGAGGATATAAATTAGAAGGAGAAATAGAAATATCTGGTTCCAAAAATGCTTCTCTTCCAATAATTGCTGCAAG
>JAOAEP010000099.1 GCA_026416755.1 bacterium
TAAGAGACAGGTATTAGATATGGTTCATAAGGCACAAGTCCAAGAATTTTTAAGTTTATTTTTGAAAAAAACTTATTTAAGTACTTTTCAAGAACATCTTTTTTTTCTTCTTGTATTTTGTTTATAATTATTCCTTTTACAGGAACATTCTTTTCTTTAAATAGGGCAAGATTTAAACTTATTTCATCCGCCGGCTTTCCAATTCCACCTATTGAAATTATAATAACAGGGGAGTCAAGTATTTTTGCTACTTCTGCATTATTTAAGTCAAATATAGAACCAACTCCAGCATGGCCTGTCCCTTCAATTAATACAATATCTTTATTTTCAGAAATTTTTTTATAACTTGATATAATTTTCTCTATAAGTTCTTCTTTATTTGGATTGTCAAGATAATTTCTTGTGAAACCTTCTTCAACTGCAATAGGACTCATATCTTCAAGATTATCTTCTAACTTGCATATTTTCTTTATTAAAACAGCATCTTTATCAACTTTTTTCCCATCAACATTTACATACTTTTGTCCCACTGGCTTTATAAAACCAATTTTTTCAGTGTATTTTTTCAATGCAAGAAAAAGGCCTATACTTATAACTGTTTTTCCATCGTTTTGTCTTGTAGCGGCAATAAAAATATTCTTCATATGTAAATTATAACACTTATTGACATTTTAGAGAAATTCAAATATAATATTTTTTAATCAGGGCGGTTAGCTCAGTTGGTTAGAGTGCCACGTTGACATCGTGGAGGTCACAGGTTCAAGTCCTGTACCGCCCACCCACCTATTTTATAATTTAATTAGTTATAAGATAACTCACTGAAAATTTGCATTTTAAATATATTAATAAGGAAAGGAAATTAAATAGGTTGTAATTTGTAATTAGAAAAAATTGACTTTTATATTAGTTATGTTTAATTGTAATAATTAAAAAAGGAGGTAGGATGAGGAACTTATTTTTTGATTTATGTAAGGTAAAGAATGCAAAAACAAAAAGGGTTTCAAGTTATGATATTGAAGGAAGAAATAAGGATGCATGGAGAATAGAACCAGGAGAGACAAAAAAACTTGGAGAAATTGATGGACCTGGTTGTATAACTCATATATGGATGACTCAAGGAGGGCCTTTATTTCTTTATAGAGAAGTGGTTTTAAAATTTTATTGGGATGGAGAAGAAAATCCAAGTATTTTAGTGCCACTGGGTGATTTTTTCTGCCTCGGTAATTCACTTACCAATTCTTTTTGTACATTACCTTTTACTGCTTCAACTTCAAATCCTTATAAATTTGGTTCCGGTTGTGCTTTAAACTGTTATTTACCAATGCCTTTCAGAAAACATGCAAAAATAGAAATAACAAATGAAGGGGAAGAACCATATAATCAGTATTTTTATATAGATTATAAACTATATGAAAATCAATTTGAAGAGGATATTGCTTATCTACAGGCCCAGTGGAAAAGAGAAAATCCAACTCCTGGTTGGGGACCTGAAATACCTGTAAATGCACCTCAAGCGGACATTGTAAATAAGGAAGAGGTAGCATACAAGAATAATTATGAAATTCTTTATGCAGAAGGAATTGGTCATTATATTGGTTGTAATATTTCTGTTACAAATTTTCATGGGACATGGTGGGGAGAAGGCGGTGATATGATATGGGTTGATGGTTATAAATGGCCTCCAGATTTACACGGGACAGGAAGTGAGGACTATTTTAATCAGGCATGGGGTATGCAAAATAACGCCTTTTTATTTAATGGTTCTTCAATTTTTGAAGGTTTTTCTATTTTTGGGCACAATCTTTATGATGGGAAACTTCAAGGAGGTTATCAAACTTCTTATATTTTTCATTTAACAAATCCAGTTCACTTCAAAAAATCAATTAAAGTCACAATTGAAGCAGGTCATGGAAATCATACACAGAATGATTATTCTTCAACTGCCTACTGGTATCAGATTGAACCTCATAAAAAATTTGATATTTTACCTGTTGAAAAAAGGCATCCTGTTTTACTATCTTTTATAAATCCTGAAAATTTAAAAACAGAAAAAAGGGATATAATAATAACAGAAGAAATGAAAGAAAAGAAAAAATGAGAATTATAGATATACATACACATGCATTTCCTGATAATGTAGCAGAAAAAGCAATTCCATTACTTGAAGAAGAGGGAAAAATTAAAGCAAAACTTGATGGCAAAATATCTTCTTTACTTTCTTCAATGGACAAACATGGAATAGAAAAAAGCGTAATATGCTCAATAGCAACAAAACCAACTCAATATAATCCCATATTAAAATGGTCAAAAGAAATAAATTCAGAAAGAATTATTCCATTTCCTTCTTTTCATCAAGATGACCCATTTGTTTTTGAGAGAATTGAGGAAATAAAAAAAGAAGGATTTAAAGGAATAAAATTGCATCCTTATTATCAGAAATTTGTTGTTGATGAGGAAAAGATGATGAAAATTTATGATAAAATATGTAAAGAAAATCTTATACTCGTTTTACATACAGGTTTTGATTTTGCATTTGAAAGAGTAAAAATTGCTGACCCTGAAAAAATTATGAATGTTAAAAGGGTATTTCCAAATTTAAAACTAATCACAACACATCTTGGGGCATGGGAAGATTGGGATAATGTAGAAAAATATATGATAGGAAAGGAAGTTTATATGGAGATATCTTTTTCTCTTGAATTTCTTGAAAAAGAAAGAGCAAAAAGAATGATTTTGGCTCATCCATCTGATTATATACTTTTTGGTACTGACTCACCTTGGACAGACCAAGGAGAAACATTAAATCTTTTCAAAAAACTTAAATTACCATCTGAACTTGAAGAAAAAATTTTATATTTAAACGCTGAAAAATTACTTTTTCAAAAGGATAATTAAAATGAAAGGGGCATTTTTAATAAAACCATACAATATAGAAATAAGAGAGATAGAAAAACCAGAGATAAAAAACAAAGAGGATGTCTTAATAAGAATTAAAAGTGTTGGTGTGTGTGGGTCTGATATACATTACTACAAAGAAGGAAGAATTGGTGATTTTATAGTGAAAGAGCCGTTGATTTTAGGGCATGAAAGTGCAGGAATAGTTGAAAAAGTTGGAAAAGAAGTTAAAAATTTGAAAGAAGGGGATAAGGTTGCAATAGAACCAGGAATTCCTTGTAGAAAATGTGATTATTGTAAGGAAGGTAGATATAACTTATGTCCTGATGTAATATTTTTTGCAACTCCTCCTATCCACGGAACATTTTGTGAATATATTGTCCATCCATCTGACTTTGTTTATAGAATACCTGAGAACTTATCACTTGATGAAGCAACATTAATAGAACCTTTTTCTGTTGGAATTCATGCCTGTAATTTAATAAATTTAAAACCCGGTGAAAAAGTAATTGTTTCAGGACTTGGACCCGTTGGACTTCTTACCTCATTATCTGCAAAGATATATGGAGCAATTGTTTATGGAATTGAAAAAAGTGAAAAAAGGATAGAATTTGCCAAAGGTTTTGGACTTGAAGATATATTTGATACAAAGAAAATAGAAACAAAAGAAATTAAAAATATTTTACCTGAAAAAGTTGATGTTGTTTTTGAATGTTCAGGATATTCTGGCTTAATAGAGGAAACAATTTATTGGGTTAAAAGAGGCGGAAAAATTGTATTTATTGGACTCGGAACTGATTTTGTAAACCTTAATATATCTAAAATAATAAATGATGAGTTAAAAATTTCAGGAATTTTCAGATATGTGAATACTTATAAAAAAGCAATAGAAATAATTAACAAAAACAAAATTAACCTTAAACCATTAATAAGTAAAAATTTCCCTCTTACAGATATTAAAGAAGCACTTGAATATCCTAATAAAAATCCAGATTGCATAAAAGTAATTGTCAATCCTTAAATTAAAAATTCTTCTTCCTTTATTAAATATCCTCTTATATGAGCATTAGGTGCATCATCAACTATATAATTAACAATATAAATCTCTTCATTGGGAAATTGAACCCATCCAGAGTATCCAGTGTCTGAAAATTTACTTCTATCATAATCAATTGGCTTTATTCTTGTATGTGCTTGATTTCTTTCTTTTGCAAGAGCGGATTCAATATCTGTTAAAGTTGCAAAAAAATTTTGTGTCCACCAACCAAGCCATCCTTTTCCACCCTGACAGAATCTATGAGTAATTAATATATATCCACTTTTCAACAATCCACTTACAGGCCTATGACAACCAGGTATTGGAAATGGATAAGGTCCTTCCCATGTATTACCATAATCATAAGAAATTGACTTAAAACAATCAAGCCCAAGAAAACTATTCTCTCTCATAAAGCAAACAAGTTCACCAGTGGGCAGTTCAAGAATAGACCCCTCACATAAATTTAACCCTTCTTTTGATGCAACTTTAATGGGCCCTTCCCATTTTTTTCCTTTATTATCTGAAATATACAACATTTGCTCAAGGAATCCTTTTTCATTATATCTATGGGAAGCAATTGTCCATCTACCATTTTTAAGTTCTTTCAATCTATCCGGAACTAACCCAGGTATTGGTAATTCAATTCCTTCACTCCAACTTTTTCCTTCATCCCAACTATACCACATATAAAGTTTCCTTTTTGAAATATCTTTTTCTCCAGCCCCTTTATCACAAATCACAACGACTCTTCCATCATTTAAAAAAGAAATTCTTGGACAATTCCAACCAGAACCAATTTCTGATAAAGAAATTTTTTTACTCCATGTTCTTCCTCTATCTAAACTTTCAGTAAAAACAACTTTTGAATAACTTCTATCAGAATGATGTTTACACTCAAGAAAAACACATAATAATTTACCCGAAGGCAAGAGAACAACATCAGGAAATGCCTCATAAATACTATCATCCCTACTTACAACAAACTTTTCCATTTTTTCTATTATATCTTAGAATTTGTAAAAATCAAATTTTGGGAATAAAATATATATATAAAAAAGGGGGAAAGATGGTGAATGCTTCTGAATTGAAGATAGGGATGATAATAAAAAGGGAAGAAAAATTATATAAAGTTATGGAAGCAGAAACAAAAGCACGGACAGCACAATTTTCAAGTTATACACATCTTAAATTACAGGACTTAAAAACTGGACATGTTTATGATTTAAGGGTTTCTCCTGATGAAAAAATGGAAAATGTTGATATAGAAGAAATAGAAATGGAATATAGTTATTCTGATGGTGAAAACTTTTACTTTATTCATCCTGAAACATTTGAAATAATAGAACTTCCATCTTATACAATAGGTGAATTTAAAAAATATATGAAAGAAGGGATAAAGTTGAAAATTCAAATTTTTGAAGGTAATCCTGTAAGTGTTGTGATACCTGAACATGTTGAATTAAAAGTAATAACAACAGGGGAAGGAATTAAAAGTGGAACAGATAGTACTTGGAAAAGTGCTATTCTTGAAAATGGAATGGAAATTTTAGTTCCTCAATTTATTAGA
>JAOAEP010000148.1 GCA_026416755.1 bacterium
GGGTATTTTAAAGGATTAATTGATTATTTAAGAGTTTCAAGAGGAAGTTTAAAAGATGCACAGACGACAATAGAAGAATTATATAAATGGGAGTTTGATGGACCTTTTTTAAAAGATTTTTTTGGAAATAAGAAATTTTAAAAAGGAGGGGGATATGGAACTGTTTGATGTGATTGAAAAAAGGAAAAGTGTGAGAAGTTATGAAAAATGTAAAATCCCTAAAGAAGATATTGAGAAAATTTTAAAAGCAGGTAGTTTAGCACCATCTGGAAGAAATGTTCAGCCATTTGAGTTTATAGTGATAGATGATGAAAAACTTATTAAAAAACTTGGAGAAGAAGTTCAAAATTGTATTTCAGAAGCAAGTGTTGTAATAGGAATAATAGCAGACCCTTCACAAAGTAAATTCTGGTTGGAAGATATTTCTGCTACAACTGAAAATATGCTTCTTGCTATTGAAAATCTTGGTTATGCTTCCTGCTGGATAGAAGGAACACTTCTTCCAAAAGAAAAATTGATAAAAGAATTACTTAAAATTCCTGAAGAAAAAAGATTTATAATAATTTTACCTATTGGTAAAGCAAAAGGAGAGATTTCTAAAAAAACAAAGAAAAATATCAAAGAAATAACACATCACAATTTTTACGGCAATAAATATTTTTAAATTAAATAATTAAAGTTTTAATTTACTAACAATTAAAAGTATCCAGTCATTAGAATCAGGGGTTTTTAAACTAATTTGAGGAGCATTTATTTCTTCTCCGTTTAAAAATTCACCTGTTCTGGGATTAAACCACTTTATAATTGCTGGTCTCTTAATTAATTCAGTTTTTAGGGATATATTTGCTCCTTCAGGTGTATATAATACTGCTAAATCTTTATCTTCTGACATACTAACAACAATTTTTTTATAAGGTTTTTCAGTGGTTCCTGGTTGATTAATAAGTATTTCTTGAGAAGGTTGTAGTTTCCACCATTCAATTGATGAGAAAAATTTTTTAAGATGAATAACACCTTTTGCCCCTTGGCTTACAATCGCTTTATTCCAAATAGGTGCAATACCGCTATTTGGATGGTCTAATGGTATTTCTTCTTTTTCAGCCCAAAACCAAATCCCATGATTTCCATAAGTTACTCCACAAGTTGGAGATAAAAGTAAACTCCAGTAGAGGGCTCTTCTTACATGAAAATCAGTAAAGGGTTTTTTTGACTGATATGCAAGATGAAATTCATAGTTTGGTTCAAGATTAACTATTGGTCTTTTCGGTTCTTTTAACCATTCTTGTGAAGGTGGACCAAAAACAAGCCAATTTATATCATCTATACTGTCACCATGTCCACTTTGATATCCAATAAAATCAAACCAATCTTCATCTCTAAATTCATCTACAATCCATGAAAGCCCACATGGATGCATGGTTATCAATCTATCATGCCTTTCTCTAAAAACATTTCTTCCAATTCTTTTCCATTTCTCAGCCTTTTCTCCTTTATAATCTCCATCTCCTCCCAAAATCCATATAACTTGATAAGCACCCCATCTGGCAACAATATAACGAGCAAGTTTGATTAAATTATCTTCAGACAAAATAACTCCAGGAGATGGCAAACCCAATGCCCATAATATAACTGGAACAGCAACAAGTCCATACATATTAATCATTTCCACTTTGGGGTCGAGTCGCTTAAAAAATTCAGGGTTTATTTGAATTTGTTCCTTCCCTGTATAAGCAGTTTCTCCATATTCATCTTCTAAAAAAGCACGCCAGTTAGTACTTACAAATTGAATCGCAGTAAAACCCTGTTCTTTACGAGTTTGAAGATAATATTTCCAGTCATTCAATTTTGCCTTCAATACTCCATTCCAGGCAGTATCTGCAAGATAGAAAAAGGGTGTGCCATCAGAATGAGTAAAAAATTTTCTATTTTGTGAAAGTTTAACGGGACCATGGAGATAAAGAGGATTAGTGCCTTTATACTCGGTACAGATAAAAGAACCAGATTTTTCATTAGTAAAATTGGAATTTTCCAATTCCCATTTCCATACACCCAATTCATCAGGGCTGAAACGGACTTTCCATATCTTCCCTCCATCCCAGAAACCTTCTACAATATGTTTTTTACCGGAAGGGGATAAAAAATTAACTTTAACATTTACATCCCATATTGGATTGGCATAATTATACCTACTCTCAAATATTAATTCCAAAACATTCATTATAGTTATTTCCATATATTTCTCCTTGTTTTTTAGAAACTATTTTTAATTTTTTTATCACAGATATTTTATTATGTAAAGCCTTTGGACTTCTCCTGGCTAATTAAAATAATATTTTTCTTATTGACTTTCCTTGATTTATTTTTAAAATTGAAAAAAATTATACATGGTTTAAAATTGAAAAAAAGAGATTTAATGAAAGTTATAGTAACTGAAGGGAAAGGGGATGTAAAAATAAAAAAAGTACCTATACCTGCCATAGGTGATTATGAATGTTTATGTAAAACACTTGCATTTGCTACATGTACAGGAACAGATTTAAAGATAATTGATGGAAAGATGTTTTGGTGTAAAAATTATCCTGTTATACTTGGTCATGAGAGTGTAGGGAAAGTAATTAAAAAGGTAAAAAAGTAAAATATATAAATGAAGGAGATGTTTTTTTAAGGACAACTTGTGTGTATCCTGGAGAAAAACTAAAGGATTATTATTCAGCAATAGGTGGATTTGCCGAATATGGCAAAATAATGGATGTAAAAGCATTAAAAGAAGACAATAAAGAAAAAGAAATCAAACATTATACAATCTATTAATAAAAAATCCCTCCTGATTTAAAAATTTCACCGGTTGATTTAACAATGTTTATAACTTTAAAAGAGACAGCAAGTTTTCTTTTTAATATAGGTACCACACTTAATAGTTCTCTCTTAATCCTTGGTTCAGGTCCTGTTGCAATGGGACTTGTTTATTTTTCAAAATTGATAGGTTGTTTTCCTGTTATAGTTATTGGTAGAAATTTAAGGACATTAGAATATATAAAAAAACTTGGTGCAGATTATATAATAAACACAAAAACTGATAAATTTGAAAAAATAAAGGAAATTACAGAAGGAAAGGGAGTTAATTTTATAATTGATACAACAGGAGATAAGGAATTTGTTTTAAATACAATCAATCTTTTATCAGAAAATGGGAAAATTGCTCCTTAAGCAAGTTATTCTGAAAGTAATCCATTTAAAGAATTTGAAAAAAGTGGAAAGTTTATTTTAACAGGTCCTTCTGAAGAAAAAACTCATAATTCTATATGTGAACTTGTAAGAATGAATATACTAACACCATCTCTTTTTTATTCACATATTTTAACTTTTGACCAGATTGAATATGGATTTCAATTATTAAGAGAAAGAAAATCTTTTAAAATCGTCTTTAAAATGGAGGATTGAAATGAAAATTAAAGCATTGATATATACAGATGTAAATAAATTTGAAGTTGGAGATTTAACGCTTGATGAAATGAAAGAAGATGATATAAAAGTTAAAACTATAATCTCTGCTATTTCTCCAGGGACTGAAAGATGGATTTTGAGAGGTAAACATATTGGAACAAAATTTCCATGTGTTCCGGGTTATCATAGAATTGGGATTGTAGAAGAGGTTGGTAAGGATGTGAAAAGTTTTAAAGAAGGAGATATAGTTTATGGTTATGATAATAGATGGAAAGAAAATATATATAGAATGTGGGGAGCCCATGTTTCTTATTCTAATGGAAACTGGAAAAATTACTGGTTTATCTCTTCTAAAATGCCTGACAATTTTGAACTTGAAACAATTGTCTTCACACAACTTTCAGCAGTTGCAACAAGAGGAATTAAAGCACTTGAAATTAAGGCAAAAGATAAAATAGTTATTATCGGTGCTGGATTTCTTGGGCTATGTGCATGTCAATTATCCATTTATAATAATGCAATTCCTGTTCTAATAGATAAGGACCCTGAAAGGGTTGAATTTGGGAAAAAATTTACGCAATTTTCATTCTCAATTGATGATAAAGACATTGATAAAAAACTAAAAGAAATTGCACCCGATGGATTTGACTATTTATATGATACTGTGGGGAACCCAGAGACAACAGACAAACTTGTACCACTTATGAAATACAGAGGGAAAATTTTACTTCAGGCGCAGTATTTTGATAAAGAAAAATGTGCAATTGACCTTGACCAGGTAAAAGTCAGAGAAATTACTATAAAAACAACAATAGGAATAGATACAATTGATTTTTATGAAACACTAAATTTAATAAGAAAAAGGATTTTGAAAATTTCAGAAATGATAACACATAAATTTTCAAGCAATGAATAAACAAAAGGTTTTGAGATATTAAGGGATGGGAAAGAATTTAATATGGGTATAATCTGTCTCTTATACACATCTGACGCTGCCG
>JAOAEP010000149.1 GCA_026416755.1 bacterium
GTAGGAGGGCTTGTTGTTGCTATACCAGCATATCTTTCATACAATTATTTTGTTTCTCGGGTAAATAATTTAATACTTGATATGGAAAAAAGCGCAACAAGATTAATTGATTTTATTTTTCTTTTAAAAACTGAAGAAGAACAAAATGGCCCCGGGCGGATTCGACCCACCAACCCACGGATTATGAGTCCGCTGCTCTGCCGTTGAGATACGGGTCCTTTTTATATATTATACCACTTTAAAAAAGGTTTTTCAATTTTTAATTTACTTTAGGAGGATAAATTCTTATCTTTTCGTTTTTTTCTTTTCATCCTCAATAAAAGAAATTCTTCTACACTTTGCGCATATTACTTTAAGAGTATCTTGTCTTGTAATTGGTGGAACTGCTTTTTCTTCATATTCAGTTTTTATATTTAGATTTTTTATTGCTTCTGTTATTAAATTTGGTTGTGAAAATGCTAAATTTCCAAGTTTTTTATATATATGTCTTATATGTTTTTCTGTTCCAATTACTTCACCACAAAAAATACACAAAATTAAGTTATGTTCTACTTTATGAGTTACCTCTTCTGGTTCTTTTAAGTATGAAATATCAAACTGCTCTGTAAGTTTAATTCCTTTTTTGGTTATACAATTTCTTTCACATTCTCCACAGAAAATACATTTATCTGGATTATGAATTAAAATTCTTTTTTTATCTTCTAAATTATCTATCATATCAATTGCATTTGAAGGACATACTTGAAAACATCCACCACATCCAACACATTCATCTTCATTATACTGAGGTTTTCCCCTAAATCTAGGAAATGGTTTATGTGGTTGATTTGGGAATTTTGTTGTATAGGGTTTTGAAACTAAACTTATTATTGCTTCTTTTAATTCTCTTATTTTTGGCTTTTTCATTTTTTCTCTTCCTCCATTTTATTGACAACACTTTTTTCCCATAAACTTATTCCTGCTTTTATACTTGCTCTTGATAAAGCATGGGCAGAAGTTGGTGCAGTTATTAAAATAAAAATTATGCATAAGAAACTTTTTAGTGAAGCACTAATAGGACCACTTATTATTACTCCTATTAGAATAAAACAAGTTCCAAGTGTTACACATTTTGTTGATGCCTGTAATCTATTATAAACATCTGGAAGCCGAACAAGACCAATGCATCCAAATAGATTAAAGAGACCTCCAATGACCATGCTAATAGAACTAATTAATTCTCTCATTTTTCACCTCACTCATCAAAACCCTTACCTTCAAGAAATTTACTTACAGCAAGTGTTCCTATAAAACTTAATAGAGCCCATGAAAGAGCAATATTCATATAAAAATCATTTTTTGTCCAAAAAGTGTATATTGCACAAAAATTAACAACTATTATTCCAAGTATATCAATTCCAACAACTCTATCTCCAGGACTTGGGCCTCTTGAAATTCTATAGAGACATAAAAAACTACATATTATAAGAAAAATAAATAAAAATGTAATCATTCAAAAATCCTTTCTAATATTTTTTCAAATCTCCTTACTATTAATTCAGATGCTTTTTCAATATCGTCTGTTTTTACATAAATCCAATGAATATATAAATAACCATTTTCTGGTTCAATTTCAACAGTCATAGTTCCTGGTGTTAAAGTGATTGAATTTGCTAAAGCCGTTAGCCCACTTTTACTCTTAAGATTTGTTTTGACTTTAACAATTCCTGGTCTTATTGGTAAATTTGGATGTAATACCCTATATGCAACATCAAGATTTGCTAAAATACAATACCAGAACCAATAAGGTAAATATAAAATAGCCCATAGGTATCTTTTAAAACCAAAAAAATTGTGAGGGTTTTCAGTAAACAATTCACCAAATATTGAGCCAACAAAAATAGATATAAAAATTCCTGAAATTAAAATTTGCCAATCAATCTCTTTTCCAAATGGCCAAGTTAAAAATATCCATGCAATAAAAAGTAAAAAAATTAAAATCCCTTTTTTCATTCTAACTCCCTAATACTTTGTTTATATACTCTACAACACCTCCATTTAAAACATTTATAACTGGAGAAAAAATCCCTTCTGTCATGCCATAAAGTAAAAGACCTGAAAAAATACATAGAACTGATAGAATTATTAATGGAACTATCATAAGGTCACCCACTTCCTTTATTTTTTCCCATTTTTCTTCATTAAATTTTTCACCTTTCCCATAAATTGAATATTTTAAAACTTTTGAAAATGAGGATAAAGTTAAAATACTTCCAATAACAGCCCAAAAAGCTATAATTGGTCTACCTGCTTTTATAGCCGCTAAGATTATTATAAATTTACTCCAGAAACCATTAAATGGGGGGATACCTGAAATTGACATTGAGGAAATAAAAGTTGCAAAGGAAGTTATTGGCATTTTTTTGTAAAGAAGTCCCATTTTATTTAAATCTCTCGTTCCTATTTCATATTCAATACTTCCAGCATTTAAAAATAATAATGACTTAAATAAAGAATGGTTGAATAGATGAAAAAGACCTCCAAGAATTCCAAGAGGGGTTCCAAGTCCAATACCTGTAAAAACATATCCCATTTGGCTTATTGAATGGTATGCAAGGAGACGTTTTAAATCCCATTGTAATACGGCAAGGCATACCCCAAAAATCATTGAAATAACACCCATATATATCAATACATTACTAATTAATGGAGTAAATCCAAAAAGGTTAAATATAAGTCGGATAACAACATAAACACCAAGTGCTTTAATGACAACTCCAGAAAGCATAGCACTTATAGGAGATGGAGCGGAGGGATGTGCATCTGGTAGCCATGCATGAAAAGGAACAAGAGCAGATTTAATCATAAATCCACTAATTATAAGAACAAAAGCAAAAGCAATTAAATTATCATATGGGATATTAATTAAAATTTTCGCAACATCTGCCATATTTAAAGAACCTGTTTTCCCATAAAGTAATGCTATTGCATATAATACAAGTAAACTTCCCACATTTCCCATTACAAGATATTTAAAACTTGCCTCAAGTTCACTTGCTTGACAACCGAAAGCAACAAGAGCGTAAGAAGCAATTGAGGCAATTTCCATAAAAACAAAAAGATTAAATAAATCCCCTGAAAGAACAGTTCCATTCATTCCTCCAACCATAAGAAGAAAAAGGGAGTAATATCTTAATTTTGAAGTATAAAGTTTTTCAAGATATTCAACTGAAAAGAGAGTTGCCATAAAACTTATTAAATTTATTATTATTAAAAGAAGACAAGAAAGTCCATCAAGAACGAGAACAATTCCAAAAGGTGCTTTCCATCCACCTATATGATAAACATATTCAAGATTTAATGTCATCAAGGATAAAATAAGTAAAATAAAGGTGGTTATATTTCCAAGTACATCTGGCACCCATTTAATTTTTCTTGAAACCATTGGAATAAAAAAAGCCATTCCAAATGGAATAATAATAAATAAAGGTAAATTCACCATATTTTTATCCTTTTAATTTTCTCATTTCAGTTATATCAAAAGTTCCATATCTTTGATATAATCTAATAGCCACTGTTACCATTAAAGCAAGTACACCAAGTCCAATTACAATACTTGTTAAAACCATTGCCTGTGGAAGTGGGTCAACTGCTTTTTGTGTAAATTGAGAAATATCTGTATTAGGTTTTAAAATAGGCGGTATCCCATCTTTTCTATATCCAAGAAGAATTAAAAATAAATTAACTGAATATTCCATTATCCATAGGCCAAGAATAATTTTTACAATATTTTTTTTACAACATACACCATAAAGTCCTATTAAAAATAAAACAAAACATAAATAATAAATCATTTTTTATCCTTTTTTTCAGTTGTTATTAATTTTCCTTTTCCATCTTCAAAAACAACTCTCACAACAGAAAGAATTATAAATACCATAAATAATGAAGCCCCAACTTTCATACCAATACTTATATTACATAAAGGAATAATTCCTGCACTGAATAACTTAAAATTACCTGTTGGATGAAATTTTTCTATAAAATTTGAAAAGAAAATACCAGTAAAGTAGATTCCTAATGTTGCTAAAAGTAAAAATAAAATTGCTCCTAAACTATCAAGTTCGGAAGCAAGTATTTTACCTATTTTTCTAAGAACATATTCTTTTCCAAAAGCAAGTGTGATTAGAATAAAAGTTGCAGCAAAAACGACTCCTCCAGGAAAACCTCCTCCCGGACTTAAATGACCAAAAATAACAACATATGCACCGAAAAGAAAAATAAAACCTTTAAGCCAACGAGTAACTGTTTTTACTATTAAACTCATTCCTTTTTCTTCATTCATTTTTCTTTCCTTTTTCTAGCATAAACTCTTAAAATTGCCAGGGAACCCAAAATTGAAGTGAAAAGGATTGTTGCTTCACCAAGCGTATCATATCCTCTATAATCAAGTATCACTGCATTAACAATATTACTTGCACCTGTTTCTTTTAAACCATTTAAAAGATATCTATTTGAAGGTGCATTCGGATTTAATGTAAAAGATGGAGTCCCAAATTGAGGTAAACTTTTCATTGCTTCCATTCCAAATATGAAAAATACAAATAATAAAGCAAAAGTACTTACAAGACCAAAAAATTCTCTTTCTTCTTCAATTGTGGTCAGGTCTCTTCTAATGGTTGCTCTGATTAAAATAATTAATGATAAAACTTCAACAACCATTTGTGTAATTGCTATATCAGGTGC
>JAOAEP010000155.1 GCA_026416755.1 bacterium
CTACAAAATCTTTTATTATGTCGTGATATATTTCATTAAATTTTGATATTTTTTATTTTCAATCTATAATATTCTAAAGGTAGTGAAAGAAAAATGATATCAAGATTTTTTAAATTTAAAGAAAGAAATACAGATATAAAGACAGAAATAATCGCTGGAATTACAACTTTTATTACGATGGCCTATATAATTTTTGTTCAACCAGCAATTCTGTCTCAAGGGGGAATGGATTTTGGAGCAGTGATGGTAGCAACATGTCTTTCCTCTGCAATTGCTACTTTAATTATGGGTTTATATGCAAATTATCCAATTGCTCTTGCACCAGGGATGGGTGAAAATTTTTATTTTGTTTTTACTGTTATCCTTGGAATGGGTATAGTTTGGCCTAAAGTCCTTGGAGCAGTTTTTATTTCTGGTGTTTTGTTTATCATTCTTTCTGTTTGGAGGGTTAGAGAAAAACTTGTTGAAAATGTACCTTCTTCTCTTCAATGTGGAATAGCAGGTGGAATTGGTCTTTTTATTTCCTTAATAGGGCTTGTTCAAAGTGGTATAGTTCAAAAAGGTGGAGTGGTTGTAACGATAGGGAATATATATCAAAAAGAAGTAGTTTTATCAATAATAGGTCTAATTATAATTGGAACTCTTATGGCTTGGAAAATAAAAGGAAATATTTTGATAGGAATGATAATTACAGCAATGATTGGTGTAGGGATGGGAATTATAAAATATGAAGGTATAATTGGGAAAATCCCTTCAATTTCACCCACATTTTTAAAACTTGATATTTTAGGTGCTCTTAAAAGTGGAATATTTACAGTAATTTTTGTTTTTCTCTTCATGGATTTATTTGACACAGTAGGAACAGCAATTGGAGTTGGAGAGGCGGGTGGATTTATAAAAAATGGTAAATTCCCAAAAGTTGAAAGGGTCTTACTTTCAGATGCTATAGGAACTGTTGTAGGTGCAGTTCTTGGGACAAGTACAGTTACCAGTTATATTGAAAGCGCAGCAGGAATTTCTGTAGGCGGTAGAACAGGTTTTGCTTCTGTAATAACTGCAATTTTATTTTTACTTTCTCTTTTCTTTTATCCTTTTGTTAGAATGATAGGAACAGGAATATCAACCACTTCTGGTATAACTCTATATCCTGTAACTGCACCCACTTTAATTATTGTTGGAAGTTTAATTATTCCTACAATAAAAAAAATAAAATGGGATGACCCAACTGAAGCAATACCTGCTTTTCTTTCTTTTGTGGGTATACCTTTTACATATAATATTGGAGAGGGAATTGCATTTGGTTTCGTTTCATATTTCTTTTTAAAACTCTTTTCAGGAAGGTATAAAGATTTAAATCCTGTAGTCGTTATTGTAGCAATTGCTTTTATTTTAAGGTTTCTTCTTTTGAAAAGTTAATCTCCTATTTCCTCTCTTTTCTCTTTTTCATGAAACTATTCTTTATAAAATTCGTCTAAATAAATAAAAAGGGAGAAAAATGACATTTTGGTTTTTGGATAGAGGCGGAGAAAGTGAAAATAAATCAATAATAATATATGCTGATAATTTCTTTGAAGGAATAAGTATGATATTTGATTATTTAACTTTTAAACATGGAAAGATGGGGTCTGATTGGAATGTTTTTATGGTAGAAGAAATTCAAAAAAACGATAAAATGTATGAGGTTTGGAGTATAGAAATTTACAAAGGAGAAAATAAAAAAGAATTAAAAACTTACTATTTTGATATTACTTCTCTAAAATCTCTTAAAAAACCTAAACAGTTTTTTAAATATTTATCTTAAAAGTGTTTGATTTTACATAAGATTTTCTTCAAGGCGTATTATTATAGTTGGACTTTTTATTACATCAAGTTTATTTATGTTACTTATAGCCTTTTTAACATTTTTTTCTTTTGCTTTATGAGTTAACATAATTATAGGGACTGCTTTTTGAGGATTATCTTGTTTCTGAATCACTGACGATATACTTATATTATTTTCACCAAGAATTTTTGCTATTTTAGCAAGAACTCCTGGCTTGTCTATAGCTGTAAATCTAAAGTAGTATCTTGTTTCTACTTCATCAAATGGTTTTAAAATTATTTTTTTTTCATTTATAAAATTTTCTTCAACATATCCATTCAAAACTATCTTTCTGGATATATCAACAACATCACTAATTACTGAACTTGCGGCTGCTTTGCCACCTGCTCCTTCTCCATAAAAAAGTGATTTTCCAATTAAGTCACCCTCTACATAAACAGCATTATTCACTCCTTCTACAAGAGACAAAAGATGAGTTTTAGGAAGTAGAGTAGGGTGGATATGTATTTCTATATTTTCCTTTTCTTTCTTACATATCCCAAGTAACTTAATTCTATATCCGAGTTCACTAGCAAAGTGTATATCAAGTGTCTCTATTTTATCAATACCTTCAAAAAAAATTTCATCTATTGATAATAGAACTCCATACGTTATATAAGTTAGTATTAAAATTTTATGCCCAGTATCATATCCTTTTATATCAAGAGTTGGATCTGCTTCAGAATATCCAAGTTTTTTTGCTATCTCAAGACCTTCATCAAAGTTAATTCTTTTGTAATACATTTCTGAGAGAATAAAATTTGTAGTTCCGTTTAAAATACCAAGAATTTTTGTAATCTTATTTCCTATAAAACTTTCTTTTAATGATTTTATTATTGGAATTGCCCCTGCTACACTTCCTTCAAAACCGATATAGACATTTTTTTCCTTTGCTTTTTTGAACAATTCTTTTCCATATTTTGATAGCAACGCCTTATTAGCAGTAACAACTGATTTCCTGTTTTCAATTGATTTTGTTACAAATTCATAAGCATAATCAGTTCCTCCGATTAATTCAACCACTATGTCAATATCTTTGTTTTCAATTATCTCTTCTGGAGATTTGGCAGAGATATCTTTAAATGGAATAATTTTATCTTTATCCTTATCAAAAACCTTTAAAATATTTATTTCAATTCCTGTTTTTTCGGCTATAAATTTTTTTCTTATGATTAAATTTTCTATAAATTTTGATCCAACAGTGCCACATCCAATAACTCCAATATTTATAAATTTTTTATTCATTTTTAGTATAAAGAACTTGGAATTGTATTTTTATAAAGTACTTTTGAAGAAAAATATAATTCATTTTGTAAAGCAATAATTTCTTCCTCAATTTTTTCTCTTTTAATATTTTTACTTTCCCTTAATTTTTTTGCCTCTGCATAAAATTTTCTACTTAAAAAGTAATTATAAGACGGTTCTATTCCCTTTTTTGCATCATCAAGGGCTTTATTTGCAAGGATAATCTTTACTTTGTATTCATTCTCATATGTTTTATCTATTATTTTGCTTTTTAATTTTGCAATTTCACTTATTGAAGGAATTTTAAGTGCTTCAGTTCTTACATAAAAGTATTTATAGATGTCATTATTTTCTTTTTCTAAATTTTTCAATTTAGCAATATAGGTATTTATTGTAATCTTATTTAAAATCTCATTTATCTTATCAACTGAAAAATTATATTGTTTTGCAACCATAAAACCTTGCTCAGCAAGTTCTTTCACTTTTTTATAATCCCCTTCTTTAAAATATTTCTCCATCTCACTTATTATATTTTCAAACTCTTTTTGTTTAGCTTCTAATAATTTTCTTTGTCTTTCTTTCTCAAGTTCTTCTTGTTTTCTTTTTTCTTCTTCTGCAAGTCGTTTTAATTTTTCAGTTCTATATTTATTATAGTAAAACCAACTTCCACCAAAAATTCCAGCCACTATTATTAAAATAAAAATTTTCTTCTTTAAATTTTTTGACTTTTTCATAATTATCCTCCAAAATTATTTTACTTTTTCTATTTCCAATTTTCAAACCTTTAATTCCTTTTTGAATTCCACTATCAATTCTTCTATTTCTTCTATTTTTTTATCTATTATTTTCTGTAAAATAAAACTACCAATAATTATCCCATCAACATATTTTTTTATTTTATTTATCTGATTGACATTTGATATCCCAAAACCAGCAGCAACCGGTATTTTTACCATGCTTTTTATTTTCTTTAAAATAGTAAGTGTATCTTCTTCTAAATCTTTTCTGGGTCCTGTTACACCTGCAATACTTATAAAATATATAAAACCTTTAGCATTTCTTATAATTTTTCTCATTCTCTTTTCAGAAGTAAATGGTGTTAAAAAATTGATTAAGTTCATATTCCTTTCTTTCAAAATCTTTCTTATTTCATAACTTTCTTCAAAAGGAAGGTCTGGAATTATTAAACCACTTACCCCACACTCAACACATCTTTCTACAAATCTTGTTATTCCATATCTATACACAGGATTAAAGTAGGTCATAAAAAGGTAGGGGATATTAATTTCATTCTTTAATATTTTTGCAAGTTTAAAACATTCATCAGTATTAATTCCATTTTCAAGTGCTTTACTTGATGTATATTGAATTATTGGTCCATCAGCAATTGGGTCAGAAAATGGGACTCCTATTTCAATTATATCCGCTCCTTTTTCAACACTTTTTTTTATTATCTCAATTGATTCATAAAAAGATGGAAATCCTGCAGTAAAATACAGAATTAATGCTTTTTCCTTCTTCTTTTCTAATTCTTTAAATTTTTTTTCAATTTTTGTCATAATTCTCCTTCAATTTTTGCTACTTCCATTACATCCTTATCACCTCTACCTGAAAGACACACCACAACTATATCATCTTTTCTAAATTTTTCTTTATTTTCCACTAACCATCCAATAGCATGTGCGGGTTCTAAGGCAGGTATAATACCTTCAATTTCACTTAAAATATGAAATCCTTTTAAAGCAATCTCATCATTAACAGCAAAATAATCAGCCCTTTTTGTATCTTTATAAAAAGCATGTTCTGGTCCAACTCCTGGATAATCAAGCCCTGCTGAAATTGAATGAGTTATTTTTATCTGTCCATAGTTATCTTGTAAAACATAAGAAAAACTACCATGCAAAACACCCTTTTCTCCTTTTAAAAGTGTTGAAGCATGTTTTTCAGTTTCTAATCCATATCCTCCTGCCTCAATACCTATAAATTTAACATCTCTATTATTATAAAATGGATAAAAAAGGCCTAAACTATTACTTCCTCCACCCACACAAGCAACAAGATAATCTGGTAATCTTCCTTCTTTCTTAATTATTTGCTTTTTTGTTTCTTTACCTATTATTGATTGAAAATCTCTGACAATCATTGGATAAGGATGAGGGCCAACAACAGAACCAATAACATAATGAGTTGTCTTAAAATTTGTAATCCAATCCCTCATTGCTTCATTTATAGCATCTTTTAAAGTTCTACTGCCTGAAGTTACAGAAATTATTTGGGCTCCAAGTAATTTCATCCTATATACATTTAATTTCTGTCTTTCTACATCAATCTCTCCCATATAAACAACACACTCCATATTCAATAAAGCAGAAGCAGTGGCAGTTGCTACACCATGTTGACCTGCTCCTGTTTCCGCAATTACTCTCGTTTTCCCCATCATTTTAGCAAGTAAAACTTGACCTAAAGTATTATTTATCTTATGAGCACCTGTAAATGCAAGATCTTCTCTTTTTAAATAAACTTTAAACCCAAGATACTCGCTAAAATTTTTAGCAAAATATAAAGAAGTTGGTCTACCTGCATATTCTTTTAAGAGATAATTTAATTCCCTCTTAAACTCTTTTGTTTTTGATATCCTTTTATATTCTTTCTCCAATTCCTCAAGAGGTCCTATCAATGTTTCTGGTGCGAATCTCCCACCAAAAATCCCAAATTTCCCTTTTCTATCGGGCAACATTTTTTACCTCTTCTATCAGTTTTTTTATTTTTTCAATATCTTTTACTCCTGGAGATATCTCAACCCCAGAAGCAATGTCAATCCCAAATGGTCTATATTTTTTTAGTATTTCTCTCACATTTTCAGGAGTTATACCACCTGCAATAAAAATTTTATTCCATGGTAATTCTTCTTTATTTATTTTTTCATCTTCTATCTTTTTTCCTGTCCCTCCATATTTATCTGCTGAATAAGTATCAAGTAAAAAATAATCTGCCATTTTGTAATACTTCATTTTCCTTAAAACTTCTTTAGATGATTTAACTCTTATTGCTTTAATAAGAACCTTTTCTGGTAAGATCTTTTTAAATTTACTTAGCATTGCAGGTGGTTCATTTCCATGCAATTGAACTCCATCCAATTTTATTTTTTTTACTATTTCAAATAATTTCTTTTCATCAGGATTAACGAAAATGCCTATTTTTTTTACATCATTTGGTAAATCTTCAATTAACTCTTTTGCTTCTTTTAATTCAATATATCTTGGACTTTTTTTATAAAAGTTTAATCCAATCCATTTAATACCAAGATTTATCGCCTCAATTATGTCTTTTTTTCTTTTAAAACCACAAATTTTAATTTCAACCATTAAATTTCTGGTAAATCCTTTAATGCCTCTTTTATTTTCTCTTCCGGATATTCAAAATCTTCAAGTTTCCCTTCCAAATATGCTTCATATGCGGATAAATCAAAATGTCCATGTCCTGAATGATTGTACACAATTACTTTTCCTTCTGGAGCATTTTTTGCTTCATCAATTACTGCCTTTATAGCATGAGTCGTTTCAGGTGCAGGTAAAAATCCTTCTGTCTGAGCAAAAAGAATTCCTGCTTGAAAACATTCTGTTTGATGATAAGCAACTGCTTCAATAATTCCAAGTTTATATAAATGACAGATTAAAGGAGCATCCCCATGATATCTTAAACCACCTGCATGAATTCCTGGAGGGATAAAACTATGACCAAGTGTATACATTTTTAACAATGGAGTTGTACAAGCAGTATCTCCATAATCATATCTATAAATTCCTTTTGTTAATGTTGGACATGCTTTTGGTTCTACAGCAATAAATCTTATATTCTCGCCTTTCAATTTATTAGGGACAAATGGCATTATAAAACCACCAAAATTGCTTCCTCCACCTACACACCCTATTAAAACATCTGGTTTTTCTCCAATAAGTTCAAGTTGTTTTTTTGTTTCAAGTCCTATAATTGTCTGATGAAGAAGAACATGATTTAAAACACTTCCAAGAGAATATTTTGTATCTTCTCTTTTAACCGCTTCCTCAATTGCTTCCGAAATTGCTATCCCTAAACTACCAGGAGAATTGGGATCTTTTTCAAGAATTTTTCTTCCAAATTCTGTCTTGTCTGAAGGAGATGGATACATAGTCGCTCCCCATGATTGAGCAAGTAATCTCCTATATGGTTTTTGATAATAAGAAACTTTTACCATAAAAATGACACATTCAAGATCAAAAATTTTACAAGCAAAAGCAAGAGCACTTCCCCATTGACCTGCACCTGTTTCAGTTGTTAATCGTTTAACCCCTTCAATTTTATTATAATATGCCTGAGCGATTGCAGTATTTGGTTTATGAGAACCAGGCGGAGAAACAGATTCATTTTTAAAATAAATTCTTGCTTTTGTTTTCAATGCTTTTTCAAGATTTCTTGCTCTATGCAAAGGGGTTGGTCTATAAATTTTATATGCTCTTAATACTTCATCTGGAATTTCAATCCACCTTTCCGGAGAGAATTCCTGCATTATTAAAGACATTGGGAAAATTGGTGCTAAATCATCAGGTTTTACTGGTTCTTTTGTTTTTGGATGAATAACAGGAGGAAGTGGTTCTGGTAAATCGGGTAAAATATTATACCATACATTTGGCATCTCTTTTTCCGATAAAAATATTTTATTTTCCTCCATATTTCTTTCCTCCTTTCTTTTTCTATTTAATATCTATTAATTCTTTTATTTTTTCTTCTATATTTCTACTTTTTAAAATACTTTCACCTATCAATACACCTCTTATCCCTAATTTTTTAAGCATTAAAATTTCTTCCTTTTCTCTTATTCCACTTTCACTTATGGCAATTATTTTATCAATTGGGATAAATTTAATCAAATTTAAAGTATTGTTTATATCTATTTTCAAAGTTTGGAGGTCCCTATTATTTATCCCAAGAATTTTATTTTCCCAGTTTTCAACAACATCAAAAACTCTTCTTAAATCTGTTTCATCAAAAACTTCTATTAAAATTTCTAGATTTAAATTTTCACAAATATTTAAAAAATTCTTTAATTTATCATTCTCAAGAATTCTAACAATTAAAATTATAAAATCAGCTCCATAGTATTTTCCTTCATAAATCTGATATTCATCTATAACAAAATCTTTCATTAAAATCGGAATTTGAACAACTTCTCTCACTTTTTTTAAATCTTCTATTGAGCCATAAAAATACGGTTCACAAGTTAAAACAGATATTCCACTTATTCCATTTTTTTCATAGATTTTGGCTATTTTTTTTAAATCTAATTTTTTATTAATAATTCCTGCAGAAGGAGAAGCCCTTTTTAATTCAGCAATTATTCCAAAATCTTCTTTTAATTTTTCAAATATACTTCTACCTTTTCTGCTTGATACTTCATTAATAAGTTTCCTTAATGGAATTTGCTTTTTCTTTCTATCTAAAATAAGTTTCTTTTCTTCTATTATCTTAGAAAGAATTTTCATTTTTCTTCATCAATAAGTTTTTTAATATATTTTTCAGCAATTTCTTTCCTTTCAGGATACATTCTCTTTATTTTCTCCCACTCTTCAATTGCTTTTTCTTTTTTATTTATCTTCATATAAATATGTGCTTTTAAATTTTCAACATAAAAAGAATGTTGATATTTTTCTGCTTTTTCAAGATACTCAAGCGACTTTTCATAATACCCCTCTTTATAATAAAACCATGCTAATTCAAAGTACAATCTATAATCATTTGGTTCTTTTTCAATTCCCTCTTTCATAAATTCAACAGCATATTTCTTAATTCTTTCTTTTTCACTCCCTTCATATTTTGAAGCAATTCCATTTATCAAAAACCACCCTCCAAGGCAATAAGCATTTACATCAGTTGGAGAAATTTGAGTTATTAATTTAAAAAGAGGAAATATCTTTGAATAATCTCCTATATGCCAGTAATTTTCAATTGTTAGATATAATATATCAATAATTCCTTCTTTTAAATTCGGAAAACCACATAAGTCAAGAACCATCTGTTGTTTTAATGTTATATTTGTTTCTTCATTGTTAGAAAAAATTAAAAATGGAAAAAAAGTTAAAAAAATTAAAATTTTTTTCATTTGTTTAGAAAATTTATAATTTCATTTAATTTTATATAGGGAATCTCCTTTTCTAACAACTCATCACACAGTTTTATTCCATCTTCTATTTTTCTAACAAAACCACAAAGTTTTAAAAGAAAAGAAGTATTTAGACACACTATATCTCTTTTGGGTCCTTTTTCTTTCCCTCTAAGTACATTTAAGATTATTTCTGCATTTTCTCTCAAACTCCCTCCTTTTAAATCTTCAAGTTTACATCTCTTTAATCCAAAATCTTCTGGCGAAACTTCAAATTCTCTAATTCCATTAGATACTTCAACTATATATGTCTTTCCTGTAAGGGTAATCTCATCAAGCCCATCTTCTGAATGAAATATATATCCTTTAATCCCAAGATTTTTAAATACATAAGGAATAATTTTTAATAAAGAATACTCATTTACTCCCATAATCTGATAGTTGGCAAAAGCAGGATTACATAAAGGTCCTATAATATTGAAGATTGTTCTAAAACCAAGTTCTTTCCTAATTTCTATAACATTTTTCATGGTCTGATGATATAATGGAGCGAATAAAAAAGCAAAATTATATTTTATAAGTAGTTCTTTACTTTTATCTGGTTCAACATCTATTTTATATCCTAAAAATTCTAAAACATCTGCACTTCCACATAAACTTGTTACCGATCTGTTTCCATGTTTTGCTACTTTAAGATCAAAAGAAGAAGCAACAATAGCACTGGCTGTTGAAATATTAAATGTGCCTGAATAATCTCCACCTGTTCCACATGTATCACAAATTATCTTTGCTTTTATCCTTATTTTTCTCATTTTATCTCTTAATAATTTAACCGCTCCTAAAATTTCTTCTGGACTTTCTTTTTTAACTCTTAATAAAGTTAAAAAAACACCTGTTTTAACTGGTGAAATACGACCTTCCATAATCTCATTAAAAATTTCATACGTTTCTTTTTCTGTTAGATTTTTGTTTTCAAAAAGTTTTTTAAAAATTGTCTCCATTCATATCCTCCTTGTGAAAAGAAATAAAAAAATAAGATTTATAGGAGGGATATAAAATTAGCACCAGGAAAGAAAATTCCTTAAATAATTTTTCTTTAATACTGTTTTAAATAAATTTATTCTATTTTCCATCGATTTAATTATATCAAAAATTTTACAATTGTCAAGTTTTGATTTATAATAATTTAGAGAATATTAACTTTTTTAGAAAAAACTAAAATGGAAAAATTGTCAAGTGTTAAAGAAGGGAAATATAAAATTGTTGATATAACAAAAATTGGGAAATTAAAAAAAATGTGTGACCTTGGTATTTTAATAGGAGATATAATTGAAGTAATTAAACCTGCACCCGGACCTATTATAATAAAAAAAGGAAATATTACTGTAGCAGTTGGTTATGGTATGGCAATGGATGTTATTGTTGAAAAAATAGAATAGATATGGAAGAAAAAATTATAGCAATTGCAGGAAACCCAAATACAGGAAAAACAACAATATTTAATGCTTTAACAGGAACAAGACAGATGGTGGGAAATTGGCCTGGTGTAACTGTTGAAAAAAAAGAAGGATATTACATTTACAAAAATATAAAATTCAATGTGGTTGATCTTCCAGGAACATATACCTTAACAGGTGAAAGTGAAGACCAGAAAATTGCTATTGAATTTTTAACCTCTACAAAAGTAGATGTTTTATTAATAATGGCTGATGCTTTAAATCTTGAAAGAAGTTTATATTTTTTTACATTACTATCTGAATTTCATAAAAATATTATAATTGTTTTAAATATGATAGACCTGGCAGAAAAAGAAGGGATTGATTATGATATTTCTCATCTTGAACAACTTCTTAAAGTAAAAATTGTGAAAACAATTGGAAATAAGAATGTTGGCATTGAAGAATTAAAAGAGGAAATATATAAAAGATGTAAAGATATTCCAAGCGATTTTTTTATATTTAATTATGGAGAAGAATTTGAAAAATCTATTAAAGAAATAGAAAATAACCTACCCTTATTAAATTTTCAATATCCTAAAAGATTTATTGTATTAAAAATTATGGAAAAAGATGAATATTTTACAAACCTTTTAAAAGATAGAGAAGAATATAAAAAAATAAAAGAGATAATTGAAAGAATTGAAAAAATACTAAAAAAACCTATAGAAAAATTTCTTATTGAAAAAAGGTATAGTATTATTCATGGAATTGTGAAAGAAATAATTATTGAAAAAAAGAAGGAATTAAAAATTGAGTTAACAGAAAAAATTGACAAAATTCTAACAAATAATTTATTAGGTCCTATAATTTTTCTTTTTATAATGTTTACAATCTTCCATTTTGTCTTTTTTTTAGGGAATCCTATAAAAGATTTTTTAGAAATTATTTTAGAAAGAATAAAAAATTATTTTTTAAATATCAATTTGTCTATTTGGAGTAAATCATTAATAGTTGATGGGATTATTTCAGGAGTAGGTTCTGTCATCTTATTCCTTCCTAATATTTTCCTTTTTTTCTTTCTCTTTGCCATTTTAGAAGATACTGGCTATATGGCAAGAGCAGCAATAATATCTGACAGATTAATGCATAAAATCGGTCTACATGGGAAAAGTGCTATTCCTTTAATCCTTGGATTTGGATGTAATGTTCCTGCAATAATGGGAACAAGAATTCTTGAAAATAAAAAAGATAAAATTCTAACTTCACTTGCTATTCCTTTTATGAGTTGTTCGGCAAGATTGCCTGTTTACATTTTATTTACAGGTATTTTTTTTAAGGAAAATCAAGGTTTAATCATTTTTTCAATTTATTTTTTAGGAATTCTTATAGGAATTCTAAGTATTAAGTTTTTTAGTTATATTTTTTTCAAAGTAGAATCTTCGCCTTTAATAATAGAACTACCTATTTTCAGAATTCCATATTGGAGAAATGTCATAATTGAAGGTTGGATAAAAACAAAATACTTTCTCAAAAAAGCAGGGACAATAATATTTTTAGGAACTATAATTTTATGGTTTTTAAATTATTTCCCAAATCCCCAAAATTATGGGACTAAATTAAATTTTGCTGGTAGAATAGGGAATTTTATTTCTCCCATTTTTAAACCTGCAGGATATGGATTTTGGCAGGCAGGGATTGCTTTAATTTTTGGTATTTATGCAAAAGAACTTGTAGTTAGTACATTTGGAAGTTTTTTTGGTTTTGAAAACTTATCAGAATCCCTTGCTTTTTATTTTACACCTATATCAAGTTATGCTTTTATGCTTATGAGTTTGCTATATATGCCATGTATTGTCACCTTCATAATTATAAAAAAAGAAGTGGGAATTAGATGGGCTTTATTTTCTCTTTTATGGTCTTTATTTGTTGGATGGTTTTGTTCTACAATTTTTTATCAAGTATTTAGTTTTTTAAAAGGAGGATAAATTGTTAACAAAAAGTTTAGAGGACTATCTTGAAGCAATAAAAGTCCTAACTATTGAAAAAAAGGTAACGAGAGTAAAAGAAATAAGTGAATTACTTGAGGTTAGAAGTTCTTCTGTTGTAAATGCTCTAAACATTCTTAAAGAGAAAGGATATATAAAGCAGGAAAAATATGGATATATAGAACTTACAGATTTGGGTGAAAAAGAAGCAAAAAAAATTCTTGATAAACATAAAATTGTTTTTAAATTTTTAATTCATATTTTAGATGTTTCAGAAGATGTGGCAAAAATTGATGCCTGTAAAATTGAACATATTATAAGTGATGAAACATTGAAAAAAATGCTTAAATTATTAGGTAAAAAAAAGCAAACCATTATTTGAAATCTCTCAAAAAATTGGGTAAAGAAAATAAAGATTCATGAATTTCTGTAGAATAAAAAAATAGTTCCTTTTTCAATTTTTTTTCTGGTTCTTTTTCAATTTTTATATTACCTTTAACTGCAGAAAAAAATGTCCAACTGGGAAGAAGACCAAATACTGGGGAAATATATATTCTTACCTTTTTGAATATTTTTTTTAAGTTGGTATATAAACTTTTTATTCTATCGTGATGTAAATAAATACATGTTCCACCTTGAGTTACAAATATTCCTTTTTTATTGAGGTGACTAAAACATAACTTAAAAAATTCAGGAGTATATAATAAACAAGATGGTATTTCTCCAGGGTCTGTTGCATCCATTATTATTATATCATATTTCTCATTGCTTTCTTTAATATATTTAAATCCATCTTCAATTATAATTTCTGTTCTTTTATCATCAAAAGCACCTTTATCAAATTTTAAATATTTTTTTGCAATTTCAATCATATCACCATCAATATCAACCATTTTTACCTTTTCTACGGGATGTTTTAAAACCTCTCTTAAAGTTGCTCCTTCTCCTCCTCCTATAATCAGTACATTTTTAGGTTCTGGATGTGAAAACAAAGAAGGATGAACAAGTGATTCATGATAAACTTCTTCTCCTTTTTCAATTGATTGAATTAAACCATCTATAAAAAGAACTTTTCCAAAATTTGATGTTTCATATACCTCTATTTTTTGATACTTTGTTCTTTTTTCAATAATCTTTTTTCTAATTTTTAGTGCAATACCAATTCCATAAGGATTATACCAGTCAATAACAAAATTTTTAAAATTTCTCTGCATATATACCTCTTTCAATTTTTATCAAAGACGGTTTTTGGCTTTTCAATTTTTTTATAATAAAATCCGCTGCTTTCTCAGGAAATGTCTTATTTCCACAAGTGTATATATCTATCCCTGCATATTTTTTTTCAGGCCAAGTATGAATACTTATATGACTTTCTGAAATTAAAGCAAAACCACTTACTCCTTGGGGTGAAAATTTATGAATTTTTAAATCTATCAGCGTTGCTTTTGCTTCCTTAACTGCTTCCTTTAATATTTGTTCTATTTTTTCAGGCGAGTTTAACAAAGATTCTACACATTCATAAAGGTCTAATATAATATGTATTCCATTTGGGGGAACAAGGGATAGGGATTTCTTCATTTTTCCCTCCTTGTTTCACCATTTTCACCTCCCTTCTTATATTTAAAAAAAATTTTAAACATAATATTTATACACAATTTTTTTTTATAAGTCAACTATTTTTAAAAATTATTGAAAAATATTATAATTTGAATAAGGAGTCAAAAATGAATGAACTTGAATTAATTAAAAAAGTTATAATTTCAGGAGTATTAAGTGGAATTATTGGATTAGAGAGAGAAAAACATGGAAGAGAAGCAGGTTTAAGAACTATGATTCTTGTTGGGATGGGAACAACCACAATTTTAATTACTTCTTTTCAAGTTTATTATATTTTTGCCAATGTTCAAAATAACATATTAAGAATTGACCCTGCAAGAATTGCTTATGGAGTTGTAACTGGAATAGGATTTCTTGGAGCAGGTGTAATTATTAAAGATAGAAAAAGAATAAGAGGTTTAACAACTGCTGCATGTTTATGGTTTGTTACTTCAATTGGTCTTGCAGTAGGTGTTGGACTTTATTTTCTTTCATATTTTTTAACCTTTATTTCACTCTTAATCCTTTATTTTTTGAAACTTTTTGAGAAAAATATACCAACTGATACATATAGTGTTATTACAATAATTGGAGAAGAGGAGAAAGTTTCAAAAGATGATATAGAAAAAATGATAATAAATAACAAATTTAAAATCCTTGGAACTGAAATTGAAAAAAGAATAAAAAAGAAAGAAATAAAATTAGTTTTTAATATTAGATATAGTTCTAAACAAAAAGTAGAAAAATTTCTTGAAGAAATTTCTAAAATTGAAGGCTTAATTTTTATAAAAGTTGAATAGATTAAAAAAAGCTTTTTATTTCAATAGCAAATTTATAAAGAATAGAAACAATAATCCCAGCCATTAAAACTCCACCAATTATTCCAATTAAAAAATGTTTAAATTTTAATTTAAAAATTACAGAAGCAATCGTTCCTGTCCATGCTCCTGTCATAGGCAATGGAATTCCAACAAAGATTAAAAGACCAATTGTTTTATATATTTCTATAATTTCAGATTTACTTTTTGTCCTATTTATTAACCAATTGTTAAATCTTTTACCCAATCTAAATTTATCCAAAAATTTTAAAATTTTTTCCAAGAAGAAATATAGGGGGATTACTGGTAAAAGGTTCCCTAAAATAGAAATTAGAAAGACAGTTATAAAGGGGATCCCCATATTTAATCCATAAGGTATTGCGCCTCTTAATTCAGAAATTGGAAGCATTGAAATACCAAAAGTTATAAAAATTTCTTTCATTCTTCCCATCCTTCTTTTCCAATTAAAGGTACGAATTGACATCCACCAAGATTATTTCTCTCTATTTTTTTACCCTTTTTCACTATCAGTATCAAATCTTGTATAAATCTATCTCCAATAGGTATAATTAATCTTCCCTCATTTTCACTTAATTGAGAAAGTAAACTCTCAGGAATTTCAGGACCTGCTGCTGTTACTATAATTTTATCATAAGGACTAAATTCTGGCCATCCAAGCGTTCCATCTCCTATTTTTATTCTAACTTTATAACCAAGTTTAGACAAAACCTTCTCTGCTCTTTTTGCAAGGGTTTCTATTCTTTCCACAGAATAAACTTCGCAACCAATTTCAGCAAGAATTGCTGCTTGGTACCCACTACCTGTACCTATTTCAAGAACTTTTTCCTTTTCTTTTAACTTTAATGCTTCTGTCATAAGTGCAACTATATATGGCTGACTTATCGTCTGTCCTTCACCAATCGGTAGTGGACAATCATCATAAGCAGAATCTTTAAGATTTTCTGGAACAAATTCTTCTCTTGGGACTTTTAGAAATGCATTGATAACTTTTTTATCAGTTATTCCTCTTTTTATTATTTGATTTTCAACCATTTCTTTTCTTAAAATTTCAAAATTTTTACTCATTTTTTTTCAACAAAGACGGAAAAAGAATAAATAAAAGCAATTTAAAAAATCTTATTGTATCTTCAATAGGCTTAATTTTACTTTTTTCTTTACTATAAACTGTCTTTATAGAAATTGATTTTATACGATATCCTTTGAAACTTGACTTAATTAAAATTTCTGTTTCTGTTTCATAATGAGATGTATATAACTTAATTCTTTTTAGAACGTCTATTTTTATTAATCTAAATCCGTTTTGAGTATCGGGAATCCACTGAAAAGATAATAAAGAAATCAAAAAAGACATAGAAAGATTAGTAAGTTTTCTTATAAAAGGCATATCTTTTGAAAAAATATTTCTTTTTCCGATCAATATTCCCACAGTTGGTTTTCTTTGGTATTTCTCAACAAACTTTAATGTTTCTTCAGGAAGATGTTGTCCATCCCCATCCATTGTTATTACGGCAGAGAAATTTTTTTCAATTGCATACTTAAACCCAGTTTTCAACGCTTCTCCTTTCCCTTTATTGGTTTCATGAGAAATAATAAGAACATTTTCCTTTTCTACAATCTCTTTAGTTTTATCGTTAGAACCATCATTAATAACTAAGATATTTTTAAAATATTTTTTTAATTCTTTTAAAACATTTCCGATTGTTTTTTCTTCATTATAAACAGGAATTATCACAAGAATATCTTCAATCATCTTAAAAACCTTTTTAGATAACACATTTTTTCTAAATAGGGGTCTTCTTTCAAAATTTTTTCAACTTCATTTCTTGCCTTTTTTAAAACTTCTATATCTCTCTGTATATCGCCTATTTTAAGTGGTAAAATTCCATGTTGTCTTGTCCCAAGAATATCTCCTGGCCCTCTTAAATTAAAATCAAGTTCTGCAATATCAAAACCAGTTTCTTTTTCAATAAAGTTTGATAGTTTTTTAGTTGTTTCTTCATCTTCATTATAAATAACTAGAAAACAATATCCAATTTCACCACTTCTTCCAACTCTTCCTCTTAACTGATGTAGTTGTGCCAATCCAAATCTTTCTGCCTGTTCAATTATTATAAATGAAGCATAAGGGATATCTATCCCTGATTCAATAACAGTTGTACTAACAATTAATTTTATTTCGCTATTTTTAAATTTTTTAATAACTTCCTCTTGTTTAACCCTTTCAATTTTCCCATGTAAAAGACCTATTTCTAAGTCAGGAAATTTTTCTTTTAATTCTTTATATTTCTTTTCTGCTGACTCAATATTTTCATCCCCTTTAATTGCAGGTGTTATAATGAAACCTATTTTATTCTGAGATGTTTGAAATTTTATAAAAGAATAAATTTTTTCAATGTCTTTTTTTGAAAATAAATATGTGATTACCTGGCGTTTACCTTTTGGTATTTCCCCAAGAATTGAAAAATCCATATTTCCATAAAGTATCATTGCTAATGTTCTTGGTATAGGTGTTGCACTCATTGAAATGCAATGTACACCTTTACTTTTTTCTTTCAAGATTTCCTGTTGTTTTACACCAAATTTATGTTGTTCATCAATTACAACAATTTTTAAATTTTTAAAATTTATTTTTTCACTTAAAATAGCATGTGTACCAATAATAACTTTTATCTCCCCTTTATCAATTTCTTCTCGTAATTTTATTTTTTCGCTTTCACTTAAACTACCAACTAGAAGAGAAACTGAAATATTCTGAGTTAAAAAAAATCCATTCCAGTTAATATAATGTTGTTGAGTAAGTATCTCTGTTGGACAAAGAAAAACACCTTGAAATCCCATTTTAGCAAATAACCATAGTACAAAAATTGCTATTGTAGTTTTACCAGAACCAACTTCCCCATAAATTAATCTTCTAATTAGTTTCCCTTTCATTATATCTGTAATTATTTCTTCCATTATTTCTTTTTGGTTCTCTGTAAGTTTAAAAGGTAAATTCTTTTGAAATTCTTCAATAAGATTTAAGTTAACATTTATTTTTTCTTCTGTTTTTTGTTCAATATTTTTTTTCCACAATAAATTAAGTTGTAAAATAAAAAATTCTCTAAAAACAAGATAATCCCTTGCTTTTTCAAGGTTAAATTCCGAGACAGGAAAATGAATGTTTAAAAGAGCATGTTTAATATTTGAGATTCCAAGAGAAAACCTTCTCTCAAGTGGCAAAATTTCACAAGGATATTCAGAAAGATTTTTAAAAACTTCCTTTATAGTTTTTCTTAAATATTTCTGTGTTAGGCCTTTTGTTAAAGGATAGATAGGTAAAATCCAGTCAATTTTTTTTCCTGCATATTCTTCATAAAATGGATTTATCATTTCAAAATTATTATTAAAGTATTCAATTTTACCATAGAATATAAATGTTTTCCCTGGTTGAAATATATTTTTCAGATAAAGTTGATTAAAGAAAATTATGTATAAAATTCCAGTTCCATCTGTAACAGCAATTTTTAAGTGACTTATTTTCCCATGTTTTTTGCTCTCTTCTCTTGTAATAATAGACCCTTTTATAGTATATATTTCTCCTTCTTTAATAGCAGAAATTTTTGTTATTTTTTTTAGATTTAAGTATTTTCTTGGAAAGTAAAAAAGAAGGTCTTCAACTTTTTTAATTCCCAATTTCCTGAAAATTGTTTCCCTTTGTTTACCTATCCCTTTGATTTCTCCTAATGGTGTGTCTAAAGTGAATCTCATTTTTTCTCAAAAAGATATTTCTCAAATTCTTCTTTTGAAAGAAATTTATAAAATTTTAAAATTCTCATAATTTCTAAAGTGTGAGATTGATACAATTTTCTTTCGTCAATTTTTTCAACAAGTCCAGAAATTACTGTATAAAATAAAATAATGTGATTTATCCCTTTTTCTTTTATAATTCTTATAGATTCATTTCTTAAATGGTTTGTTGTAGGTAATCCAGGAATAATAAGAATTTTTTTAAATTCATTTTTTTTAAAAAAATTTTTTGCTTTTTTATAAAAATTTTCATCCGTAATATCAAAAATTTCTGAAGAAAATTTTTTTATTACAGATGGAGTAAATTTTAGTGTATGCCATGCACA
>JAOAEP010000018.1 GCA_026416755.1 bacterium
AATCTTTATTTTTTCAAGTCCTGTCAAAACGTCAAGTTTAGTCAATATAATTTCATCTATACCATTTATCATACATGCATATTTAACTATAACAGCATCAAACCATCCACATCTTCTTGGCCTTCCTGTAGTTGCTCCAAATTCATTACCAATTTTTCTCAATTCTTCACCTATTGGACCTTCTATTTCAGTTGGAAAGGGACCCATTCCAACTCTTGTAGTATATGCTTTAGCCACTCCTATAATTTTTTCTATTTTTTTTGGAGATATACCAAGTCCTACACATGTACCACCAGCAATAGGATTTGAAGCAGTAACATAAGGATAAGTTCCAAAATCAATATCAAGAAAAGTACCCTGTGCTCCTTCTGCGAGTATTTTTTTTCCATTTTCAATTGCTTCATTCAGATATAAAACTGTGTCTGTTGTGAATTTTTTTATTTCATCTCTGAAAAATTTATATTCTTCATAAATTTTTTCAACATTTAATATTTCTTCTTTATAATATTCTTTAAAAAGATAATTCTTCACTTCAAGAGCAATCTTTAATTTTTCCATAAATACATCATCATCTATAAAATCAATTACTCTTATACCAATCCTACCATATTTATCAGTATATGTAGTTCCTATTCCTCTTCCTGTTGTTCCAAGTCGACCTTTCCCTCTAAATTTATCTTCTACTTGGTCAAGAATTTTATGATATAGTAAAGTGATATGAGCATTTTCTGCAATAAGTAATTTTTTTTCAACTTCTATTCCATTTCTTTTTAAATATTCAATTTCCTCAAAAAGAGAAATAGGATCAATAACAACACCATTTCCAATTACACATGTTTTATTTGGATATAAAATTCCTGAAGGAATAAGATGAAAAATATATTTTTTATTATTTACAACAACTGTATGACCTGCATTTGCACCCCCTTGATATCTTGCGATTATATCAACTTTTTCTGCTAAATAATCAATAACTTTACCTTTCCCTTCATCACCCCATTGAGTTCCAACAACAACTGTTACCATTTTTCTCCTATTTTTTCGATTATTGCTTCACCCATTTCTTTTGTTCCAACGAATTTTTCATCTGGATTTTTAAAATCATAGGTTACATATTTGCCTTCCTGAATTACAAATGCTAATGCATTTTCAATTCTATCTGCTGCTTCTTCTTCACCTAAATAATCTAACATTAAAACACCAGCAAGTATCATAGCAGAAGGATTAACTTTATTTTGTCCTTTATATTTTGGAGCAGAACCATGTGTTGGCTCAAAAATTGCCACATCTTCACCAATATTTGCCCCTGGAGAAAGTCCAAGCCCTCCAATAAGTCCAGCACATAAATCAGAAAGAATGTCTCCATAAAGATTAGGACATACTAAAACATCATAAAGTTCAGGTTTTTGAATAAGTTGCATCGCCATATTATCCACAATTTTATCTTCAAATTCAATATCTGGATATTCTTGACTTATTCTTTTTCCAACTTCAAGAAAAAGTCCATCTGAAAATTTCATTATATTTGCTTTGTGAACTAAAGTTAATTTTTTTCTTTTATTTTTTCTTGCATATTCAAAACCAAATCTTATTATTTTTTCTGAATTTTCAATGGAAATCGGCTTTATACTTATACCAGTATTTTGACTTAAAAGTATATTTTTCTTCTCCTTTATAAACTCAATCAATTCTAAGGTATCATTTTTCCCAATTTCAAATTCAATTCCTGCATAAAGGTCTTCCATATTTTCTCTTATTAAGACAATATCTATATTTTCGTACTTTGTCTTTGCTCCTTTATATATCTTAAATGGTCTTAAACAAACATATAAATTAAAATATTGTCTTAAAAAAACATTTATACTTCTAAAACCAGTTCCAACAGGGGTTGTAATTGGCCCTTTCAAACAAATCTTATTTTTTTCTATTGATTTTATTGTCTCATCAGGTATTGGTGTGCCATATTTTTCTATGCATTCCTCTCCAGCGGGTTTAATGTCCCATTTAATTTTTACTCCTGTGGCTTCAATACATCTTTTTGCAACCTCTACTACTTCAGGCCCTATCCCATCCCCTGGAATTAATGTCACATCATAACTCATCTTTTCTCCTTCTCATTTTATTTTAAAACCACCATACTTTTGTAAATAATTTATTACTCCACCTTCTTTAATAATTTCTATTAAAAATTCTGGTATTTTGTTCCCTTTTATCTCAATTTTTTTTGTTAAGTTTTTTATAATGCCATCTTCAAGAATAACCTCTATTTCATCACCGTCATCAATAAGATCTGTATTAGATTCAATTAAAATAAGCCCATTATTTATTGCATTTCTATAAAAAATCCTTGCAAAACTCTTACTTATCACTCCCTGAATCCCTGCATGTTTTATAACAAGAGGGGCTTGTTCTCTACTGCTTCCACAACCAAAATTTTTTCCAGCAACTATAAAATCACCTTTTTTTATTTTTTTATAAAAATCAGGATATATATCTTCCATTATATGTTTAGCAAGTTCATCCATATCAAGTGTTTTAAATTTGTATTTTCCAGAAATTATATAATCTGTGTTAATATTGTCTCCAAATTTGTGTGCAAACCCTCTTATTACCAATTTTCCTCCTTTTTAGAAAAAAATTTAAAATCATATTATTTTTATCATAAATTTTAAAAAATTTCAAATTGAAATA
>JAOAEP010000040.1 GCA_026416755.1 bacterium
TTAATAAACATTACTATTGCTGTTCTTTGGATTTTAAGATTTTATATTCAAAACTGTCTAAAAGTGCCTGCCATGATGCTTCAATTATATTTTCAGAAACTCCAATTGTCCCCCATGTATCTTTTTCATCAGTGGATTCTATTACAACTCTTGTTATTGCTGCTGTCGCTTTTTCTGGTTTAAGTATTCTAACTTTATAATCAGTCAATTTCATATTTTTTATTTCCGGATAAAACTTTTCAATGGCCTTCCTCAAAGCATTATCAAGAGCATTTACTGGACCATGGCCTTCACTTGCAGTATGTTCAATTTGTTTCCCTACTTTTATTTTTACAGTCGCTTCCGATACCACTTTATTTCCTCTTTTTTCTACTATAACTCTAAAGCCCTCAACATCAAAAAGTTTTTTATATTTCCCAATTGCCTTTCTTACCATTATTTCAAAAGAACCTTCTGCTGCTTCAAATTGATAACCTTCATTTTCAAGTTCTCCAACTAAATCTAATAATTTTTTTATAACTTCTGGTCTTTCTTCAAGTTTATAATTTTTAAATTTCTGCAAAATTGTACTTTTACCTGAAAGTTCAGATATTAAAATCCTTCTCTCATTTCCAACAATTTTGGGATCAATATGTTCATATGTCAAAGGATTTTTACTAACTGCATCAATATGAACTCCTCCTTTATGAGCAAAAGCACTTAAACCTACAAATGGTTGATTATTTGGAGGCACGATATTCGCAACTTCATAAATATACCTTGAAAGTTCAGTTAAATGAATTAGATTCTCTTCAGGAATACATTTATGACCCATTTTTATTTGTAAGATTGGTATTATAGAAGTTAAATCAGCATTCCCACATCTTTCTCCAAAACCATTTATTGTACCTTGAATATGAATTGCACCACTTTTCACAGCACTTATTGTGTTTGCAACTGCTAAAGAAGAATCATTATGTGTATGAATACCCAAAGGAATTTTTACTTTTTCCCTAATTTTTTTTACTATTTCCTCAATTTCAAAAGGTAAACTTCCACCATTTGTATCACATAAAACAATTCGCTCTGCACCTGAATTTTCTGCTATAGTAATTGTTTTCAAAGCATATTCAGAATTTCTTTTATATCCATCAAAAAAATGTTCTGCATCAAATAGAACTTTTCTATCGTTTTTCACCAAAAATTCTATTGTTTCTTCAATTAATTTAAGATTCTCATCAAGAGAAATTCTTAAAACATCTTTTACATGTAAATCCCAGGATTTTCCAAAAATTGTTATATATTCTGTTTCACTTTCAAGAAGTTTTTTAATAAATGGGTCTTTTTCAACCGAATAATTTTTTCTTCTTGTGGAACCAAAAGCAACTATCTTACTATTCTTAAATTTCTTATTTTTTATCCTTTTAAAAAAAGCAATATCTTTAGGATTTGAACCAGGCCAACCACCTTCAATAAAATCAATTCCAAATTCATCAAGTTTTTCTGCAATTTTAATTTTATCATTTAATGTAAAATAAACATTTTCCCCTTGACTTCCATCTCTTAGTGTAGTATCGTAAATTTCTATTTTCATTTTTTCTCTCTTTCTTTAAAGAATAAAAATATTATATGAAATTTTTATTGAATTGTAAATTTTTAAAGTAAAATAATAACTATGAGAAATTATAAATTTTACCTTTTCATTTTCTTTACTGCTGATTATTTATGTTTTGCTCAAACACAACTTGTAAACATTAAAGAATTCATTCCTGATATAGTTCTTGATATAAGATATGCCACCCCAAATAACTTTACAGGTAAAATTCTTTATTCTTTACCAGATTGTTTTGTTGCAAAAGAAGTGGCAATTGCTTTAAAAAAAGTAAATGATGATTTAAAAAAACAAGGTTATAAACTTAAGATATTTGATGGATATAGACCTATATCAGTTCAAAAAATTATGTGGGATATTTTCCCTAATCCAAAGTATATAGCAAGTCCTGAAAAAGGATCTGCACATAATAAAGGATATGCCGTGGATGTAAGTTTAGTAGATATAAATGGGAACGATATTTCAATGCCTACAGAATTTGATGAATTTACAGAAAAAGCAAGTTCTTATTATATGTCTCTACCTGAAGATATTTTAATTCATCGACAAATACTCCAAAATACAATGAAAAAATATGGTTTTATTCCTTCAAAAACAGAATGGTGGCATTTTTTCTACCCAGGATATAAAAACAAGCCAAATTTTGATATACCTTTTGAACTACTTAAAGAAAAAAAATGATTGATTTTTTAAACTAATAGATTTTAGAAT
>JAOAEP010000097.1 GCA_026416755.1 bacterium
TAAGAAAATCACAAGGTCTGTCTTTTTACCTGTAAGTGATTTATTTTTAAAAATAAATGGTAAAATATCCCCTAAAATAGGAACTTTATTACTTCTTTCTGTTTTTTCTGTTCTCAAAAGTCCACCTATTACTATTGTTTCTCCATCTTTAATCATCACTTTTGTTTTTGCTGTTCTTATATTTGTGTCTACCGCTCCTGTGAAAAATGGAGACGGTTCTGCAGATGAGACAACAGGTTCAACTTCAAGAATTATGTCTCCCTTTTCATTGACATGAGGTGTTGTAATCAAAGTTACTCCCACTTCTGCAAATATTGGTTCTTTGGTAGTAGGAGCTACAGTACCTGTCGTTCCTACTGTATATATTGTTTTTTCAGCAACTGCCATATTTTTTGTTATTTTTATTGTTGCTGGAGAATCATTTAAAGTGGTTACCCTTGGATTTGCAAGAATATTTGCTTGTCCTTTTACTTCCAGAAGTTTTAAATTGGCAGTTAATGACTGAAAAGATATTCTACCAAGCACAAATTGAGGTTTTGTTGTTGCTTCAGTAGCAGTAGTAATTCCGCCAGGACTCACAATTTCTAAATCAACAGGAGGACCTGTCCATGGAAATGTAACATCCTTTGCACCACCTGTAAGATTTGCCTCAACATTCCATTTTATTCCAAGGTCTTTAAGTGCATCTTCAGTTAGTTCAACAAGGATCGCCTCAATTTGTATACAAGGAATATTTCTATCAAGTAAACTTATGATCTTTTTTAACTCATTTAAGTTTTCTTCTGTATCTTGAATTGTTAAACTGTTTGTTCTTGTATCAATTATCATTTTTCCATTTTTACTTAATAACGGAGAAATAACTTTTCCTAAATCCTCTGCTTTTGAATACTGTAAAAATATAACTTCAGATACCAATTTGGGTGTTTCTTTGAATTCTTTTACAATATAAACATCACTATCTGCTAACTTTTCTCTATAAAGTCCATTTGCTTTTAAAATTGGATCAATTGCTTCTTCAGGCTTCACATTTTCGAGATATGCACTAATTGGTTTTTCTGAAAGTTCACTACTTGTTATCAACTTCATTCCTGTTTTTTTACTTAATACTTCCAATACATGGGCAAGTTTTGTTTGATAAAATTTAAAAGTAGTTGTTTTCTCTTCTTCAGAAAAACCTAAAAGTATAAAAAATAAGAAAGTTAAAAAAATTACTCTTAAAAATCCCGTTCTCATTTCATTCTCCTTTTTCATATGCAAAAATTAATGTGAAAAAATTCCCGTCATTATCTCTTAAAATTATCTTCTCTTCCAATATCTTCTCAATTATAAAATCTCCAATTTCTTCCCCTTGTTTTTTCACTTCATTATTGATTATCACATATGGTTGCTCTTTATCATAAACGATCCCAGATATTTTAAAATTTGGTTTCTCAAAAGTTTCTTTGGGCTTTACTACAATTTCTTCTTTAGGTTTTTCAATAATCTTTTCTTCTTTTTTTATAATCCAAGATTTTAAAGGATTTTTTAATAGTGTTATTTTTTTTTCTTTTAAAGCCGACCCTGTTTCAAATTCCTCTACTTTTTTCCTAATATTATAAAAATTTTCTTCAATTTTTCTTATATCTACTCCTCCGATCACTCCTCTTTCTTCAATTTCTGTTTCTCTGACCTTTTTCTCTATTAATTTTTTTGGTCTCAATTGCCATCCCCAAGATATTATAAAAACTATAAGAGCCACTATAAATATTATCTTTTGTTTCTCCATTTTCTATTTTTCTCTTTTTATCCCAGCAATCTTTAAATTAAAAAAATCTTTCTCCTTCTCTCCAGATAAAATTTCAATTTCTTCAATTTTTAAGTATTTATTACCATTTTCTAAATCATAAAGGAAAGAAATAAAATTACTAAAATTCCCATGAACCTTTATTTCCCATACATAATACTGATCACTCTTATTTTCTGCTTTTTTCATTGATATGATTTCATTTCCAGATTTTGAAGATAACTTTTCAAGATATTCATAAACAGTAAGAGTTGGATCATCTGAAAAATTTAACCACTCAAAATTATTTATTTTATCCTCTATTATTTTTATGGTTCTTTCGATCGCATTGAAAAAGGAGGGAGTATTTTTTATCTTTAAATAATTATATTCAAGAAGTTCTTTCTCAGTTTTATACTTAATAATCTGATTTTTTTGTGGTATTATTACTAAAACTAAAAATAAAACTATTATGAAAATATAACTTATGATTATAAAAAAAATCCATCTTTTAACTATATTTACTAAATTTTTCATTTTTTAAATTTGATTGCAAATTTAAAATAGTAAATCTCGTTTCCTTCTTTTTCTCCTTTTATTATCTCCTTTAAAGAAACATTTTCTAAAATTCCAAGCCCTTTTTCCTTTAATTTTCTTGTAAAAATCAAACACCCTTTATCTGGATTTATGTAAAATGGTGAAATAAAACCTTCTACTATAACTATTAAATTTTTATTCCCTCCAGTCAAATCATTCTTATACGAAAGTTTAGTTATCCACATTCCAGATGGTAAAGAGTCACCTATTAATCCCAGAATTTTACTCCATAACACCCTATTTTTATACTCATCTGAATAAAGAGAACATTTTTCACATAACATTTGCAATTTTTTATCCTTTTCTTTCAAATTCTCAAAAATCATTCTTTCTGATTGTATCTTTTCTTCCAGAATTTTGATATCCTTTTTGACTCTATCAATCATAGTTTTATTCGATAAAAATATTCCACTACATATCAAAAAAGTAAATAATAGCCCACTAAAATAAAAAATAAAAAACCTTATAATTAAAACTTTTCTTTTATATTTTTCTAATCTCTCTTTGAAAATATTAATCTCTATCATGTTATTTTTCTCGTTAAAAGACCTATACAAATACTAAATAGTATCCCTTCCTCCTTTTCCTCAATGGAAGATAATCCTTTAGTAAAATTTAAAAGAGGGTTATAATATTCACAAAAAATATCTGTATTTTCCTCAATAATATTTTTCAATCCTTCAATTTCCATTATTTCTCCAGTTAAATAAATCTTGGATACATTTTCCCCTGTTTTGTTATTAAAATATTTTAAGGATACATTTATCTCTTCACATAAATTATTTGCTGCCTCTTTCAATAGAAATTTTTTCTCATTATCTTCTTTTTCTATTATACTCTGAATTCCCCAACTAATATCCCTTATAAATATGAATTTATTTTTTAAGTATATTACTAAATTTGAAAAGGTTTGCTCAATATTAATTATACATACACATTGCTCTTCTTTTTTGAAATATAAAAAACTATTTAAAACTGCTATTCCAGGATTATCCATAATAAGAGGTCTTAACCCAGATTTCAAAAGAATATTACAATAAATGTTAACTTTATTCTTTGGATAAGCAATAAGTGTTATAACTCTTTTGTTGTTAATATCAAAAGAAATATAATCATATTCATAATTCTCAATAAAATTAGGTATCGTTTGGAGTCCTTCTAACTTTATAGCATTCTCAAATTCATCCTTATTTAACTTAGGAAGTTCAAAATAATGATATATTACATCTGCCTCATTGGGACTAAAAATACCTATTTTACCCACAAATCCATTTTTCTTTAAAAAATTATGTAAAAAATTCCCTAATTTTTCTACATCCTCTTCACTTATTTTTTCAAAATTTTCAACTGGATTTTCTATTTTTTTCATCCTCAGGAGATATAATTCACCCTTTTTCTCATAACCTTCAATAACTTTTATATACTTATCTCCAATATTAATGCATGTTTTTAAATGCATCTTTATAGACCTGAATAAGTTATATTACCATCCTGATCAATAGTTACAGTAATTCCAGCAGCATCTCCTGTACCTGTTGTAGAAGCAGTAAATCCACTTCCTCCACCTGTAAGAGTTATTGTATAATCTTTAAAATATTTATTTCCCGTTGTATCTATCCCAAGTTTTGTTTTATCATCTGTATATTTGCCAAACTCTGCATAGTAAACTCTTTGAGCAGTTCTAACTGATCCAAGCAATGCCGCTCCTTCAGATGCCATAGCTCTTTTTACATTAGCCCTATATAGAGGTACAGCAACTGATGCAAGAATACCAACAATAATAACTACTGTCATTAATTCAATTAAAGTAAATCCCTTCTTTCTTAATTTTTTCATCTTTCTTCACCTCCTTTCCTAATTTATGATTTATACTATACCACTATCTTAATGCTCCTGCAAGTCTAAAAATGGGTAAATAAATAGCAAGAACAACTATCCCAACTATAACTCCCATTCCTATTATTAATATTGGTTCAATTATACTGGTTAAAATATTCAATGTGGCATCTACTTCATCTCTGAAAAATTTTGCTGCCCTTTTTAACATATCTTCCAATCGTCCTGTTTCTTCTCCAACTCTTACCATCCTTATAAGTATAAATGGGAAAATTTTATATTTCCTCATTTCTTCATTTAGAACTCTTCCTTCTATAACCCCTTTTCTTACTTTCTTGATTAATTCTTCAATTATAACATTTCCACTCGTCTTTGCAACTATTTCAAGTGCATTAGTTATACTTATACCTCCACTTAGTAAGGTTGAAAGTGAACGTGAAAATCTTGAAAGAGAAATTTTCATCATAAGTTTTCCTAAAAAT
>JAOAEP010000108.1 GCA_026416755.1 bacterium
TTCAATATCATTAAGAATCTCATTTCCAGCTTCTCTCAAAATTAATGCAAAGGAAGTATCTATCACATCTGATGAAGTTAGTCCTAAATGAATATATCTTCCATCTTCTCCAACTGTTTCACTTATTTGTTCTACAAAAGCGATAACATCATGATTTGTTATTTTCTCAATTTCATTTATTCTTTCTATATTAACTTTTACATTTTTTTTAATCCTTTCTAAAGAATCCTTTGGAACAACTCCTAATTCACTCCATGCTTCAAGCACAGCAATTTCAATATCAAGATATTTTTTAAACTTATTTTCCTCACTCCATATTTCTGCCATTTCTTTTCTCGTATATCTTGGTATCATAATCCCCTCCTTTAAAAAAAATTATAACTCACTAATTATTGTGTTGTAAAATTCTACCCATTAAGTAAAAAATATCTTAAGATAAGATATAATAACAGAAGAAACAAAACTAAAGAAAAATATAAAGGTAATTTTTTGATAATTAAAATCATTAAAAGCACAAGAAATGGAGAGAGAAAGAGAAGAATTAAATACTTTTTTGTGGTTTTTAAATCATTTTTAATTGATTTTATCACATCCTTTTCATTTCCACAATTTTTACATCTACTTTCTTCCCCTTTATTTGTTTCTCCACAATTTCTACATATCCATATAATGCCTTTTTTAATTTTGTCTTCTTTTTCCGTCCATATTATCTTTTGTTTAACTTCTGGTAAATCTTTAATTTTGTATGCTGTTTTATAAAAATCAAGTGCTGTTGCATATTCTTCTTTTTTGAAAAACAAATCACCAAGTTCCATATATGCTTTATAATTATTTGGCTGTTGAGAAATTATTTTTTTTAATTCTTCAACTCTTTTAATTTCCATTTCTTGCGTTATTATATCTTCTTTCTTTTTCTGTAATATATTTATAAATAAATAACCAGAAAATGGAATAAAGATGGCGACCAAAGACATTTTAAAAACCGTTATAATTATACTTACTATAAAAAGAAGGGAAAAAATTATTGTCTCTTGTAATGTTATATCTTTCTCCATCCATCTATCAAAAACAAGAAAATAAAATTCAATTGCAAGAATTATAAAAATAAATCCAATTTTAAGACCTAAAAAATATCCTTCTCCCCAATTAATCATTTTTGTAAATTTTCAGAATTTTTTCTATTGCTTCTTCATTATCTAAAAAGTTTATAAAATATCCTTCTTCTTTTCTAAACCATATAATTTGTTTTCTCACATACTCTTTTGTTTTCTTTATTATAATTTTTTTTATTTCTTCAAAATCATTTTTCCCATTTAGAAAATCTAATATCTCTTTGTATCCAATAGGTCCTTTCTCTCTCAAAAATTTCTCATATCCATATTCTTTTAAATTTTTAACTTCTTCAATCCAATTATTATTAAACATCCTTTCAATCCTTTTCTCTATTCTTTCATAAATCTGATTTCTTTCTCTCATTAAAATAAAGTATAAAACTTTTCCTATCTCATTTAATGTTTTACAATACTTTTGATTTCGCCAATAAGTCATATTTTTACCTGTAACTTCATATACTTCAATCGCTCTTTTTATTCTATATCTATCATTTGGATGAATTTTCTCTATTATTTCCGGGTCTATTTTTTTTAATTTTTCATATAAATCTTCTGTTTTCTCCTTCTCTAATTTCTCTCTTATTTCTTTTTGCTTCTCCTTTAATTCAAGTGGTAAATAAAAAATCCCTTTTAATAATGTCCTAACATAGAAACCACTACCACCTACAATTATAGGCACCTTATTATTTAAAATTATTTCATTAACTTTTTTAATCACAAGATTATTATATTCAAAAACATCAAATTCATCTTTTAAAGATAGAAAATCAATAAAATAATGAGGAATTTCTTTTCTCATCCACTCAGGTGGTTTATCAGTCCCTATATTGATTTCTTTGTAAAATTGTCTACTATCACAAGAAATTATCTCTCCATTTATTTTTTTTGCTATTTCAAAAGATATTTCTGTCTTTCCTGAAGCAGTAGGGCCTCCTATAATGAGAATTTTATTTTTGGGATGTTCCATATAAAGATTTAAAATAAAGACCCTATTTTCCCTGTCTTTTTCTCCATTTCTATCAGTTGCCTTCCATATTCAAATCCGCTAATTACAACAGGGTCATCACTTCTCAATGTTCTACTTTTTGTTCGGTCAGGATTATAGAAATCTCTCTTTTTAAGTGAACTTAAAAATCTATTTTCAAAATCCTCAAAACTTTCTCCATAAATATGATATGAATCAGAAATATCTACATATTGTCCAACTTTCACTTCTTTTTCAATTTTCTCTGATATTTTATCTGCTAAAAATTTTTGTAATTCTGTCAATCCAAATATGTTCATAAAAGCAGCCCTATAAGCATCTCTAGACCTCCAATGGGTGTTCATTAAAAGATAAAGTTGTCCTTCTTTTTCCACAATTCTACACCATATTCTTTGTAAACAAGGTGGATCATAGGTAAACGGGTCATAGAATGGAATCCAAGTAATTGCCTGGGCTCTTCTTGAATAAGGAGTATCAGCTAATTTGTTTATTATATATTCTAATTGGTTTATCTTTTCATCGTTATTTTTAAGGGTATGATAATTTGTAAGTCGGTCATGATAGGTATAAGTCCATTTTTTCTCTTTTGGATTAATCCAGTGGTCATGAATTCCATAAACAATTTCTTGCCTGTATTTCTCAAGGTCTTCAATTCCTCCAGGGAAAGCAAGATGTATTCTTGGTTCAGAAAACGGTTCTTTTATTACCATAATCATCATACAATCTTTACTCGGTGGACATTTTTCTTTATCATATTCTGTTTTTATATGAATTCCATTCATCCATAATTCAACTAAACTCTTTTCCCACACTTCTGCAATTGAATTCCCTTCAATTTTAATTACTGGAACCATTTGTTCTCCTCCTTAAAGGCATCTCTTCCCATTTATAAGTATTTAACACGTCTATTTTTGTAAGCCATCCTCTCCTTGCAATACCTAATCCAAACTTAATGTATTTTAACATTCCAATATTATGTGAATCTGTCCCTATTGCAAATTTTACACCTTTATTTTTACCCTTTATCACATTAATATCATTCAAATCTAATCTATCCGGATAACAATTTATTTCAAGAACAACTTTTTTATAAGAAGCATATTCAATTATTTCATCTATATTAACTTCGTACCCTTCTCTTCCACTCAAAAGGCGACCTGTTGGATGAGCAATAATATCTACATAAGGATTATCAATAGCTCTTTTTATTCTTTCAGTAACATTTTTTTTAAATCCTTGATGAATTGATGCAATAACGAAATCAAGTTGTTCAAGAATTTTATCTGAATAATCCAGGGAACCATCAGATAAAATATCAACCTCCGCTCCTTTTAGTACTCGTATCCCTTTTATTTTGGAATTTATATTATCAATTTCTTCATTTCTTCTTTTTAAAGTATACTCATCTAATCCACCAGCAATTTTTGAAGTTTTTGAATGGTCACATATACCAATATATTCATATCCCAAACTTTTAGCAAATATGGCAATTTCTTCTATAGTTTCAACTCCATCGGAATATTTTGAATGAATATGTAAATCTCCTTTAATGTCTTTGCCTTCTATTAATATTGGCAAGTTATTATCTAAAGCAGCTTCTATTTCACCTCTATCTTCTCTCAATTCGGGAGGAATCCACACAAGACCAAGTTTATTATACACTTCTTCTTCTGTCCTTCCTGCAATTTTTTTATCACCTTTAAAAACTCCATATTCACTAATTTTAAGGCCTTTATCTTTTGCAAGTCCTCTTAATTTTATATTATGTGCTTTTGAACCTGTAAAATATTGAAGTGCTGCACCAAATGAATCTTCAGAGACAACTCTTAAGTCAACCTGCAAATTGTGACTTTTTTCAATTATTGATGCCTTTGTATCTCCTTTGGCCATAACCTCTTTAACCATTGGAAGAGAAATAAAACTTTCTATTATTTCTATTTTATTTTTTCCTGTTGTAAGAATATCAATGTCTCCAATTGTTTCATTCATTCTTCTTAATGAACCACAAGGCTCGATCTTATCAACATATTTTTTAAACTCTTCAATAATTTCTTCAACAATAGGAAGAGCAATACCAAGAGGAATTCTTTTTCTTCCTTGTTTATACAGTTCTATCCCTTTTTTAATATTTTCAACTTTTTTTTCTCCCATTCCAAAAAGATTTGCTAATTCACCATTTTCTATCACTCTCTCAAGATCTGATAAATTTTTAACACCAAGTTGTCTGTAAGCAAGGTTTAGCGTTTTAGGCCCGAGATTTGGGATTTCAAGTAATTCTAATATCCCTTCAGGTATATCCTTTATTACTTCTTCATATTTTGTTATTTTACCTGTTTTCAAATATTCTTCAATTTTTTCAGACATGCCTTTACCAATTCCAGGAATTTTCTTTATATCTCCTTTCTTATATAAATCTTCTATATTCTCAGGATACTCTTTTAAAATTCTTGCTGCTTTTCTATATGCACCTATCCTAAAAGTGTCATCTCCTTTGAATTCTAGTGCATCAGCAATTTTTTCAAATATTTCTGCGATTTCTTGATTTTTACTCATTTTTTCCCAACAGGACAAAGATAAAAAACATCTTCTTTTATACCAAGAACACTTTTTACTTTATCATCTTCAAAAGCTCCAATCATCACGGTACCAAGGCCAAGTGCTTCCGCCTGTAAATGGATATTCTGTCCACAATGACCAACTTCCATAAAAACATACCTTTCCCCTCTTTTTCCGTATCTATTGGTAGTTCTTTCAAAAATACCAGCAATAACTATAACAATAGGAGCATTCTTTATTGATATTTGATTATATGCCGCTTTTGAAAGTTCTTGTCTCAGATCTCCTTCTTTAATAATTTTTAATGTGTGAGTATCAATTTCATAATAATATAATCCAGATTTCAAATTTTCTACATTCCCCACTACTACATAAATTTCAAGTGGATAAGTTGCGCCTGCTGAAGGAGCAGTTCTTCCACCCCAATCTATAGTTTTTCCATCTGTTGCCCATAAAATTTGAGATAATTCTTTTAAAGTTAATGGTAATTGTTTATAGTCTCTTACAGACCTTCTTCTTTTTAATGCTTCCTCAACAGAAATTTTCCCTTTAAATTCTGGCGATGGTAAACTTATTTTTTCCATGTTTCCCCCCATAATAAATGAATAAAAAGAAAATAATATTAAAAATACTTTCTTCATATTATAAATTTTATCTTTTTTATTGAAGTTTTTCAACCCAAATATATCTAAAAGAATCTATTTAAAAACCTTTGAAAATTACATCAAGGATTTTTTCTGCTTCCTCTTCATCTATATAATCTATAAACTGAATAATATCTTCTTCATGTAAAGGTAATTCATGATTTAATATTTCTATTTTACCTCCAGAAATATATTTTTTTGAGTTTATATTATAAATTTTTGTAAAAAATGTTGCTAAAAATATCACCAAAATAGCTGTAACACTAACACATAGAGATTTAATTTTTACATGGTAAGATTTTCTTTCTAAAAAAATATTTAATTTACTTCTCCAAAAATTTTCATCTGGTAATGGAAATTGAATTTTTTTTGAATTTTTTAAAATAAATAAAAAATTATTATATAAATTTCTACATTTTTCACATTTTTCAATATGTTTCTCAATTTCACCTTTTTTATTAATTTTCTGCTCAATGAAATCTAAAATTCTTTTTTCTATTTTTTTACATTTCATTTTTTATCACCCCTTTCTTTTTTAAATTTTCTCTTATTTTTTGTATAGATTGAAAATAAGTTGCTTTTACTGTTCCGACTCTACTTT
>JAOAEP010000116.1 GCA_026416755.1 bacterium
TAAATTTGCAATTTCAATAAGTCCTTCGTCTCCAAAAAAAAACTTTATATTCTTATATTTTCTTATAAAATTATCGTTTCTCTCCTCAATATAAACATATTTAGGGTTAAATTCTTCAATTTGTTTTGATAGTAATTTTAAGTTTTTTCTACAGGCAAGGCATAAAACATTAAATTTATCTTTCTGTCTTCTTATAACTTCAAGGGTGCTTTTCCCTATACTACCTGTTGACCCCAAAATTACTAAATTTTTCATTTGACCAAAACACCTCCAAACCTTCTCTTTCTTCTCTGGTATTCATATAATGCTTTTAAAAATTCTTTCTCATCAAAATCAGGCCAAAGGACTCGAGTAAAATAAAATTCTGAATAAGCAGATTGCCATAACAAAAAATTGCTTATTCTTTTTTCCCCACTTGTTCTTATGATCAAATCTGGCTCTGGAACATCAGGAAGATAGAGGAATTTACTTATTAAATTTTCATCTATATCTTCAACTTTATATCCTTTTTCAATTATTTTTTTTAAACTATCAACAATTTCTCTTCTCCCTCCATAATTTATTGCAAAAATCAGATTTAACCCGGTATTCTTTTCTGTTAATTTTTCTACATATTCCATAATTTCGCAAAGATTTGAGGGTAATTCCCATCTTCTTCCAGAAAATCTAACTCTAACATTATTTTTGTGTAAATTTTCTCCTTCTTTTTTCAAATTTTTTTCCATTAAAGAGAAAAGAAATTCTATCTCCTCTTTTGGCCTTTTCCAGTTTTCTGTTGAAAAAGAATAAAGTGTCAAATATTTAATTTTATATTTATCAGCACATTTAACAGTTCTTCTTACTGCCTTTATTCCCTCTTTATGACCTAAAATCCTTGGTAAATTTCTCTTTTCTGCCCATCTTCCATTTCCATCCATAATAATCCCAATATGGACTGGAATTATTTTTAATTTTTTTTCCATTTTTTAAAGTTGAAATTTTTCTCCAAAATAAACACTTCTTGATTCTGGATGGTTTAAAATTTCTTCTGGTGTACCTTCTATCAATATTTCTCCTTCATAAATTAAATACGCTCTATCTGTTATTTTCAAGGCCTCTCTTACATTATGGTCTGTTAAAAGGATTCCAATGTTTTCATTTTTTAAACTTATAACTATGTCTTGAATTTCACTCACCGTTTTTGGATCTATCCCTGAAAAAGGTTCATCAAGAAGAAAAAATTTGGGATTAAGCATTAAACTTCTTGCTATTTCTAATCGCCTTTTTTCTCCACCAGATAGATTTCCTGCAATTTTATCTTTTAGATGATAAATTTCCAGTTTCTTAAGATAGGTTTCTATAATATTTTTTCTTTCATCTTTTTTATAAAAATCTTCAAGAACTATTTCACAATTCTCTTCAACAGTTAGTTTTTTAAAAATTGAAATTTCTTGAGGTAAATATGTTATCCCTTCCCTTGCTCTCTTCCAAGTTGGAAAAAATGTTATTTCCTTCTCATCTATAAAAATATTCCCAGAATCTGGATAAAGAAAACCCATAATAATTTCAAAAGTAGTAGTTTTACCTGCTCCATTTGGTCCCAAAAGTCCAACAATTTCTCCTTTTTTCAGTTGCAAAGATATACTTTTCAAAACGACTTTATTCTTAAAAGATTTTTTTAAATTTTTTATCTCTAACATTTTTAAAGTAGTGAATTAAATCTATCAGGATATTTAATTATTCCAAGATGTTTGTAAGCAAGTTCTGTAGCAACTCTTCCTTGTGGTGTTTTTTTTATAAAACCCTTCCTTACAAGAAAACTTTCATAGACCTCCTCTATAGTATTAACTTCTTCTCCAACTGCTATTGATAAACTTTTAACTCCTACAGGTCCTCCATTAAATTTTGTAATTATAACTTCAAGAATCTTTTTATCCATTTCATCAAGACCTTCTTCATCAACATCCATTTTGTTTAAAGCAATAACCGCAATCTCTTTGTCTATAATACCTTTTCCTTTAACTTCAGCATAATCTCTTACTCTTCTTAATAATCTATTTGCAACTCTTGGAGTTCCTCTTGACCTTTTTGCTATCTCTTCTGCTCCTTCTTCTTCTATTTTTATATTTAGTATTTTAGCAGACCTTATTACTATTTCTTTTAATTCTTCATTTGTGTAATAATCAAGCCGGTGCAAAATTCCAAATCTATTTCTCAAAGGAGAAGTTAAAAGGCCTATTCTTGTTGTTGCACCACAAAGAGTAAATGGTTTTAAAGGAATCTTTACATTTCTTGCTTTTGGTCCTTCACCAATAACTATATCAATTTTATATTCTTCCATTGCACTATATAAAAATTCTTCAACATTTCTTGGAAGGCGATGAATTTCATCTATAAAAAGAAGATCCCCCTCTTCAAGATTTGTAAGGATACCTGCTAAATCTCCAATTTTTTCAATAACAGGACCAGAAGATGCTTTTATGTTTACATTAAGTTCATTTGCTACAATATAAGCAAGTGTTGTTTTTCCTATTCCAGGAGGACCATAAAACAATATGTGATCAAGAACCTCTTTTCTATTTTTGGCTGCAGAAATAAAAACTTTCAAATTTTCCTTAACTTTTTCTTGGCCTATGAATTCATTAAAATTTCTTGGTCTTACTGTATTTTCATATTTTATGTCTTCATTTCTTATTTCAGGTGAAGTCATTCTCTCGCTCATGTTAATTTCCTCAAAGCTTCTTTTATTAAATCTTCAAGAGTAGTTTTTTCTCTTTTTTCTTTAAGTATTTCATTTACAATTTCTCCTGCCTCTTTTCTTTTGTATCCAAGTACCACAAGTGCTTCAATTGCATTAAATAAAAGTTCTCTTTCTTTATAATTATTAACTAAAACAGGAATTTTTTCAACCTTTTGCTTTAATTCAACAATCATCCTTTCTGCTGTCTTTTTTCCTATACCTGGAACATTTTTAAAAACATCTACATTTTCCGAAATTATTCCTTGATAAATTTCTTCTATTGTTAAACCAGAGAGAATTCTTAATGCAACTTTAGGACCAATTCCAGGAACTGTAATAAGTAATAAAAATAACTCTCTTTCCTCTTTTTCTATAAAACCATAAAGATTAATTTTCTCTTCAGATACTTGCTGGTATGTATAAAGCAATACTTCTTCTCCCTCTTCAATTTTTTCTGATGTATTTAATGAAACTTCAACAAAATATCCAATGCCATTATTTTCAATAATTATATAAGTTGGTGTTTTTAAAAAAATTTTACCTTTTATAAAGTATAGCATTTTCTTTTAACTTAAAAATTGCAGAAATAGCAGTAGCAACAGCATCTGTTTCTTCAAAACTTTTAAAATTATAGTAATTTGTTAAATTTTCAACCATAAATTTAACTTGTTGTTTTGTTGCACCACCTTTGCCTGTAATTAGTTGTTTTATTTCTCTCGGTGGAATAAGAAAAAATTTGACATTTCTGGAAATTGAAATACCAATAATTCCTCCTATTAAAATTCCTATTTTTAAAGCAACTTGCACATTTTTGGCAACATAAATTTCTTCAATTGAAATATAATCAGGAGAAAAATTTTCTATTAATGTTTCAAAATTTTGAAGCAGATATTTGATTTTATTCTCAAAACTTAATTTTAAAGGAGATTTAAAAATGCCGCTTTCCAATACTTTCAAATTTTCATTCAAAACCCCATATCCTGCCTTATTAATACCCGGGTCTATACCAATTATTTTCAATTTCTTCTATTTTCAAACTTTCTCTAATAGTTCATCGGATATATCAAAATTAGCATAGACATTCTGGACATCATCCGATTCTTCAAGTTCATCAAGAAGTTTTAAAAGATGTTCTGCTTCTTTTCCTTCAAGATGAACTGTATTTTTAGGAATATAAGTTATACTTGCATTTTCTATTGAAATATTATTTTTTTCTATTGCCTTTTTCACATTTTCAAAATTTTCTACATCTGTTATCACTTCATAAGTATCTTTCTCTATCTTCATATCTTCAGCACCAGAATCAATCACAATACTCATCAATTTATCTTCTTCAACATTTTCTTTTTTTATACTTATCAATCCTTTTCTCTCAAATAACCATGCAACACTTCCTGCACCAGCAAGATTGCCTCCATGTCTTGAAAAGATTGACCTTATTTCAGAAGCACTTCTGTTTTTGTTATCAGTTAAAACCTCAACAAAAATTGCAACCCCTCCTGGACCATACCCCTCATATGTAACTTGTTCGTAATTAACACCACCTTCTTCTCCTGAACCTTTCTTAATAGCCCTTTGAATGTTTTCATTTGGCATATTTACACTTTTTGCCTTTTCAATTGCCATCCTCAATCTCGGATTTACATCAGGATTTGGGCCACCTATTTTTGCAGCAACCATTAATTCTCTAATTATCTTAGTAAAAATCTTCCCCCTTCTTGCATCTTGTGCCATTTTTTTATGTTTTATACTATGCCATTTGGAATGTCCTGACATATCTACCTCCTTTTACTTTTCTTCTTTTAATTTTTTCCAAAACTCTT
>JAOAEP010000021.1 GCA_026416755.1 bacterium
ACTCAATAATTCACATATCCCTTTTGAGGTAGAAATTAAAATTACAGGTTTTCCAAGAGCCATTGCCATTGATATTTCATTTAAAGTACCCCATCTTCCACATATTCCAATTATTACATCTGCTGAGTTAACAATTATATAATTTCTATAAAAGCCAAGGTTTGTTCCAATAGGTATGTCTATATATTTATTTGCTTTTGATTTATCATAAGGAAGAATACCAACTGTTATACCTCCTTTTTTCTTTACTCCTTTTGCAACTGCTTCCATTATTCCCCCAAGTCCACCACAAATAAGAATACCATCTTTTTCAGCAATTAATTCACCAACTCTTTCAGCAATTTTTAAGACCTCTTTACTTAAATTTTTATCTCCGGCATTACTTCCACATACAGCAATTATTTTTTTCATTTTAATAAAAAAGCGCCCCCAGCCGGACTCGAACCGGCGCTACCACCTTGAAAGAGTGGTGACCTAGACCACTAGTCGATGGGGGCTCCTTTTTTAATTAAAAATATAATATACTATTTTTTAAAAACTCTGTCAACCTTAGATTATTAAGTGGATGTTTTTAAAAATTTAGTAGATTCTTAAAGCCATCTTCTTTCATGCATTGCTTCTATTAGAAAATTTATTGCTAAATAAGTTGCTGCTTCTCTATATGATATTTTAAATTCTTCTTTAATTTTATGGGTTTTAAATAAACTTTTAAATATTTTTTTATCTATTTCATTGAAAACTTCCTCTTTTTCTGTTTGATTTCCTGATTTTGCATTTCTCCATTCAATATATGAAGCAATAACTCCACCAGAATTACATAAAAAATCAGGTAAAATAATTATTCCCTTTTTATCTAAAATTTCCTCTGCATCTTCACTTATAGGGTCATTAGCACCTTCAATTATCACTTTACATTTTAAATTTTCTGCATTTTCTTTTGTTATAACATTTTCTATTGCACAAGGTATTAAAATATCTACATCCATTTCAAGCAATTGAGAATTTGTAATTTTTTCACTTTCGGGATAATCAGCAATTGTTTTATTTTTATCAGGAGCGTATTTAAAAAGTTTTTCAATATCAAAACCTCTTTCATTATAAATCCCTCCATAAATATCTGAAACTGCTACTATTTTTGCTCCCCATTTATTTAAAAAATAAGATGTCCATCTGCCAACATTTCCAAATCCCTGAATTGCAATTTTTAAATTTTGTAATTTCTCTTTCATAATTTCCTCAACAAAAATTTTAGTTGTTATACTTACAGACCTTCCTGTTGCCTCCAATCTCCCTGGAAGACCTCCAATTTTAACTGGTTTCCCTGTTACACATTCTGGTTTATGTAATTCTCCATATATGACTGCCATATCAAATTGGTCTGTTCCAAGGTCAGGGGCTGGAATATAATTTCCTGCAAGTAATTCCTCTCTTATCATATGGACATATTCCTTAAATATTGAAATTCTTGTAAATTCATCAATTTTGTAAGTATCTATTTTGATTCCTGATTTTCCACCTCCAAATGGTAATTCCATAAGTGCATTCTTATATGTCATAATCTGAGCCAACCTTCTTGTTCCTTCCAAACTTACATTCTCAGAAACTCTAATTCCTCCTTTTGCAGGCCCTAAAACCACATTATGGTAAACTACATATGCATCACAGAAAATGATTTCATTATCTTTGGTTTTTAAACTTATTGAAAAGGAAATTTCTTTTTCATTTTTTTCTAAAAGTTTTTCTGCTGCAAAAGGTATGTCTAAAATTTTTTTTATCTTTTCAATTTTAACTATTGCCACTTTAGTTTCCCTTTAACCTGATTGATATAATATAATTTAGAAGATAAGATAAGTCAAATTTAAAGATAAAAATGAAAAAAAGGATAATAGAAATTGCAAAAAATGTAGGTTTTGATTTAATTGGGTTTTCTAAATATGAAAGGGTTGAAAAAGAATTTATTGATTTTTATATGATGTATCTGAAAAATAAATATAATGGGGATTTGAAATATCTTGAAAAAAATCTTGATAAAAGATTTAATCTTGAGAAACTATTACCTTCGGTAAAAACAATTATTTCACTTGGGGTAAATTATTATTCAGATATACCAGAAAATTCTTTATTCTCAAGATATGTAACAAAACTTGACTATCACATTGCTATAAGAAAGATGTTGAAAAAGTTTGTTGAAATTTTAAAAAAGGAAATAGATTTTGAATATAAATTTTTTGTTGATACTGGACCAATTTTAGAAAAATACTGGGCTAAAAAATCAGGTATTGGTTTTATTGGTAAAAATTCTCTAATAATAAACAAAGAATTTGGTTCTTTTATATTTTTATGTGAAGTTTTGATTGATAAAGAAATTGAACCTGATAAAGAAATGGCAAACTTATGTGGTAGATGTAAAAAATGTGTAGAAAGTTGTCCCACAGGTGCGATAATAGATAATGGAATTATAGATGCAAGAAAATGTATATCTTATTTAACAATTGAAAAAAAAGAATTAACTAATTTTGAAAAAGAACTTGTAAAAAAAGGAAAAAGAATTTTTGGATGTGAAATATGTCAAGAAGTTTGTCCATTCAATAAAAATTTAAAAGAAACAGATAAGGAAGAATTAAAAATTCCAAAAGAATTGACAACTCTTAGATTTTGTGATTTTGAAAACATTGTTTTTCAGAAATTTAAAGGAACTGTTATTGAAAAAAAATTAATAAAATTGACAAAAAAATTTTTTATGATAAACTTTGCAAATTGAAGATAGAAAAATTTAAAAATGGAATATTTTCAAAAAGAAATTGAGATAATATCAGAGAAAGAATTAAAGAAAATTCAAATTGAACGTCTTAAAAAAATTTTTAATTTCGCAAAAGAAAAAATCCCTTTCTATAAAAAACTATATGAAAAAACTGGCATCAAGAAAATTGACTCCCTTTCCGACTTAAAAAATCTCCCTTTTACTAAAAAAACTGATTTAAGAGACAATTACCCATTTAAAATGTTTTCATGTGATTTAAAAGAGGTTTTAGAAATCCATGCCTCCTCAGGAACTACAGGAAAATTAACTGTTGTCGGTTATACAAGAAATGATATTGAGGTCTGGTCAGAAGTTATGGCAAGAAGTTTGGCATGTGCAGGTGTTAGAAAAGGAGATATTATACAAAATGCTTATGGTTATGGTCTTTTTACAGGTGGCCTTGGTGTTCATTATGGTGCTTTGAAACTTGGAGTAACAGTCATTCCTATATCAGCCGGAGGTACACAAAGACAACTGATGATTATTCAGGATTTTAAAAGTACAGTTTTAACCTGTACTCCTTCTTATTCTCTTTATATGGCAGAAGAAGCAAAAGAAATGGGAATAGATCCAAGGAAAACAACTATAAGAGTTGGAATTCTTGGTGCAGAACCATGGACAGAAGGGATGAGAAGACAGATTGAAAAAGAATGGGATATGATTGCTCTTGATATATATGGACTTTCTGAAATTATAGGTCCAGGAGTTGCGGTAGAGTGTGAGGGTAAAGAAGGGTTGCATGTTTGGGCAGACCATTTTTTACCAGAAGTTATTGATCCAGAGACGGGAGAAGTACTTGAAGAAGGAAAGGAGGGAGAACTTGTTTTAACAACTTTAACAAAAGAAGCATTACCAATGATACGATATAGAACGGGAGATATCGTTAAAATTACAAATTCTGTGTGTCCTAATTGTAAAAGAACAATGCCAAGAATAAGTAAGATTAAAGGGAGAATTGATGATATGCTTATTATAAGAGGTATAAATGTTTTCCCATCTCAAATAGAAACTGTATTAACAAAAATTCCAGAAGTTGCTCCTCATTATCAAATCATAGTGACCAGGGAAAAGCACCTTGATAAACTTGAAGTAAGAGTTGAAATAACTGAAAAAACATTTTCAGATGAAATTAAAAAACTTGAAGAATTGCAAAAAAAAGTGGAGAGAGAGATTTCAGGAGTTTTAGGGTTATCTGTTTCAGTTAAACTTGTTGAACCAAAAAGTATTGAAAGAAGTATGGGGAAAGCAAAAAGAGTTATTGATTTAAGAAAAGAGTTAAAGGAAGGGGGTTAAATGTCAATAAAACAATTATCAATATTCCTTGAAAATCGGCTTGGAAGATTGAATGAAGTTATTTCCTTTCTTGGTAAAAACAATATAAATATAAGAGCATTATCACTTGCAGATAAGGCAGATTATGGAATTTTGAGATTAATAGTGAATAATAAAAATAAAGCATTTAAAATTTTAAAAGAAAACAAATTTTCAGTAAGTGAAACAGAAGTCATTGCAGTTGAAGTTGAAGATAAACCTGGTGGTCTTGCTAAAATTCTTAAATACCTTGTTGATGAAAAAATAAGCGTAGAATATATATATGCTTTTGTTGAAAAATCAAATAAAAAGGCAGTAGTTGTTTTAAGAATTGAAGATATTAAGAAAGCAGAAAAAATTTTGAAGAAAAACAAAGTTAAATTGCTTAAAGAAAGTGATATAAAAAAACTTTAAAAAGGAGAAAAATGTTTGGCCTTCCTTTATCAACTTTTTTTATTTTTTTTGTTTTATCTCCTTTTATTATAATAATTTTACTCTTAATTTGGGCTTTGAAATTTAAATAAGGAGATGAAAATGGGAAAATTTTTTATAATATTTATTTATCTTTTTCTTATGCTTTATATAGGGGCAATTGCAAGTAGAAAAATTAAAAATATTTCTGATTATATAGTTGCAGGGAAAAATCTTGGTTTTTGGCTTTTTGTCTTATTAATATTTGGTTCTACAACAAGTGGTATGACAATTCTTGGAGTAGCAGGTCTTGGATTTCTTGCTGGTTGGCCAAGTTTTTGGGAACAAATTTTTGTTCCTCTGACATGTGCAATAGCCATAACTATTTATGGATATAAACTTTATTCTATCAGTAAGGAAAAAAATTTTTTAACACTTCAGGATTATCTCTCATATAGATTTCAAAGTGATAAAGGAATAAGATTTATTTCCTCAATTGCTGTTCTTGTTACTTCCTTAATTTATCTTGTTGGTCAGTATACAGCAATTTCAATTGTTTTAAAGTGGGCTCTCGGTATAGGTCAAATTCAAGCATTAAGTATTGGCGTTATAATAGTATTAATATATGTTCTTCTTGGTGGACTTTATGCTGTTTCCTGGACAACTTTATTTCAGGGAATAATTATAATACTCGGTGTTTTACTGACTACTCCATTTATAATTAAAAGTGCAGGGGGTCTAACATATATAAATAATACTTTAGTAAAAATTGACCCTAATTTAGTAAAAATAGCATTTCCACAAGTTCATCCACCTTATGAAAAATATGCATTTTGTACTCCTCTATATTTGATTTCTTTCTTCTTTTTACTTGCTCTTGGACTTGGTTCAGGCCCTCATATTATAAATAATGTTATTGCAGTAAGAGATAAAAGATATTTTAAATGGTCAGGTATTATAGTTTTTGTAATATATTTGATAATTATGTTTTTAGTTAAAATTACGGGGATGGCTGTCAAAACACTTGTAGTTGATGGTAAATTAACTGTTGCAAAACCGGATGATGCTATGCTTGCTGGAATGAGTTATGTTTTTGGAGATAAATTACTTGGTTTTTTTGCTGTTATTATACTTGCAGCAGTTATGTCTACAACTGACCGCCTTTTACTTGTAATTGGAAGTACATGTGGATGGGACTTTTATAAAAAACTTATTAATAGAAATGCAGATGATAGAAAAGTTACTTTTGTCAGCAGATTATGGATTATAATTTTTGCACTTATAAGTTTTGTTCTTGCGATTAAACCACCTCAACTTCTTGCTTTTCTTATATGGATGGCTATTGGAATTATGCTTTCAACTTTTGTCCCTTCAATTCTTTTTGGTCTTTATTGGAAAGGAGCAACTAAACAGGGAGCAATATGGTCTATGATTTCAGGTTTTGTTACATCTTTTATTTTTGGCTGGTATTACAAATTTAAAAAACCTTTACCTTTTCATTTCAGTTTTTATTCTTTTCTAATTTCTGTTTTTGTGATGATATTTATAAGTTTACTGACTAAAAAAATATCAAAGGAAGTTTTAAATGAAACAAAAACAGGTCCATCTATTTTCTTCTGACTTTTGGGAAAAAGAAGTTGAAATCATAGAAAGAAAAATTTTAGAAGATATACAGTTAGAAGGTTTAAATTGTTCTATTGAGAAAGCAAAAAAAAGTGAATTTTATGGAGAGAAATTAAAAAATATAAAAAAAATTAAAAATTTTGAAGATATAGAAAAAATCCCATTCACCACAAAAGATGAACTTCTTAAACATTCTCCTTTCAGTTTTATTGCGACTGATTTAAAGAATATTGTAAGAGTTCACAGTTCTTCTGGAACAACAGGAAGGTCAAAATATATTTTTCACACCCAAAAAGATATTGAAATCTGGGCAGATCTCGTTGCAAGATGTCTATATATGGTAGGGATGAGGAAAGATGATATATTTCAGAATATGATGAGTTATGGTCTTTTTACAGGTGGGCTTGGTCTTCATTATGGAGCGGAAAGGATTGGTGCCCTTGTTATCCCTTCAGGTGCAGGAAATACAGAAAAACAAATTGAACTTATGAGAGAACTTAAAACAACAGTTATTCATATAACTCCGAGTTATTTATTATATCTGGCTCATTATATGGAAGAGATAGGGCTTTCTCCTTCAAATGATTTTAATTTAAAAATTGCAATTATTGGAGCAGAACCTCATTCAGAAAACACAAGGAAAAAACTTGAGAATATTTTTAATATAAATATTTTTAACTGTTATGGGTTATCTGAGATGAATGGGCCTGGTGTTGCTTTTGAATGTCCTTATAAGGAAGGATTACATTTATGGGAAGACAATTATTATATGGAAATTGTAAATCCCAAAACAGGAAAAATTCTTGAAGAAGGAGAAGAAGGAGAACTCGTTCTTACTACTCTAAAAAGAGAAGGGATGCCACTTATAAGATATAGAACTGGAGACCTAACAAAAATTATAAAAGAAAAATGTAAATGTGGAAGGACTCATAGAAGGATTCAAAGAATAAAAGGAAGAGCAGATGATATGTTTATTGTAAAGGGAGTGAATATTTTTCCTTCTCAAATTGAAACTGTTATTATGGAATTTCCTGAAGTTGATAAAAATTATCAGATAGTTATTGATAGAAAAGAAGGACTTGATATCTTAACTATTCAGGTTGAAATAAAAAGAGAATTTTTCAAGGGAGACATAAATGAATTGAGAAATTTGCAAGAAAAAATAAGGGAAAAGTTAAAAGAAAGGATACTTGTAACACCAGTTGTTGAACTTATTGAACCAGGGACATTACCAACTACTACAGGAAAAGCAAAAAGAGTAATAGATAAAAGGAGATTATAAAATGGGAAAACAAATTTCTATTTTTGTTGAAAATAAACCAGGGAAAATAAGTAAAATCACAGAAGTTCTTGGAAAAGCAAAAATTAATTTAAAAGCGATGACAATAGCAGATAGTGGTAGTTTTGGAGTAATTAAAATTATGACAGATAACAATCAAAAAGCATATGATGTTTTAAAAGAAAATAATTTTCTTGTCTCCTTGCAGGAAGTTGTAGTTGTTGAAATACCTGATAAAGTTGGTTCGTTCCATAAAGTTGCAAAAATTCTTGAAAAAAACAGAGTAAATATAGAGGATGCTTATGGATTTATCACAACTGAAGGGGTGAAAGCAGTTTTGATTTTAAAGGTAAAGGACGTCAAAACAGTAGAAAAAATTTTAAAAGAGAAAGGTTATAAAATAATTGACTTTTAAAAGGGAGGAAATATGAAAAGATTGATTTTCTTATTTTCAGTTATAAGTTTATTTGTATTCAGTGAAGTAAAATTTGATTATGGATTTGATTTAAGATTAAGGGAGGAATATCTGGGAGGAATATTTGCACCTCTTCCATCTCCTCCGTTTTATAACGACGATGATAATTATTTCAGAGTCAAATTATCTTTATGGGGTAAATGGTCAATTAATAAAAACAATACAATTTTTATAAGATTTTCAGGAGAACCAAGATTTTATATTGAAAAAGATGGTTTTCTTTCAAGAGGGAGGAATAAAAGTGATGACGAATTTATTTTTGAAAATCTTTATTTTGAATTTAAAAAATTATTTGGTTCAAACTGGGATTTAAAAATTGGAAGACAGGATTTCTTAATGCAATATGGGGAAGGATTTATAATTATGGAAGGTACTCCAGGGGATGGTTCAAGGACTTTTTATTTTGATGCTTTAAAAGCAACTTATTATTTCAATGAGAAAAATTCAATTGACTTCATTTTCTTCTATCATCCTTTTGAAGATTACATGCCAATAATTAACAATGTACATAAAAGATTGAGAAATTCTGATGAAATTGGAGGTATAATATATGGTAAATTAAGTTCTTCACAAAAAATAAATCTTACTCTTGAGCCATACTATATTTATAAGCATCATGAAGGATATGGAACTACTCCACCTGCAAATTCTGCACTTGAATTTAATACAATTGGTATAAGAAAGGTATATAGTTTTGACCCTTGGAAATTAAGGGGAGAAATAGCATATCAGTGGGGTGAATATGATAATGGAATTGATAAAAGGGCTTGGGCTGGTTATGCATTTTTAACAAGGAATTTAAAAAATATAAAGTTTTCTCCTTCCATTGACTTTGGATATGTTTATTTATCAGGAGATAAAAGTTCAACTACAGATAAAGATGAAGGATGGGATCCTGTTTTTGGAAGATGGCCTTGGATAAGTGAATTATTACTTTATTACTATTTCTACGATGGAGAGATAGCAAAATTCACAAATTATAATGCATGGAGAACATCTTTAAATTTAGTTTTCTCAAAAAATACAAATTTATCACTTTCTTATAATTATTTCAGAGCAAATGAACCACCAACAGGTCCTCTTCTTGGAACCGGAAAAGAAAGAGGACATTTACCAACTATGATATTAAGACATAAATTTACATCTAATATTTCAAGTCATTTGTGGTTTGAGTATTTTGTGCCTGGAAGTTATTATCCTAATACACATGAAGATTCTTTCTTCTTTAGATGGGAAATTGCTTTTAAATTTTAAGATTTCATAAATTATAGGTTTTTTTATAATGTGTAATAAATTGGGGACTTTCTTTAATAATTCGCCACCAATTTTTATTTTCTATATACCACTTTACTGTCAATTCAATTCCTTTTTCAAAATCAGTTTCTATGTGCCAACCAAGTTTTTTAATTTTTTCACATTTTATACTATATCTTCTATCATGACCTGGTCTATCTTTAACAAATTCTATTAAACTTTCATCTTTACCAAGTAAATTTAATATTTTTTTTGCTATTTCTATATTTGGAATACTAAATTCAGAAGATACATTATAAATTTCTCCTTCTTTCCCTTTATGCAATACCAAATCTATCGCTTTACAATTATCAATAACATATATCCATTCTCTTCTATAAAGCCCATCTCCATAAATAGGTAGTTTTTTATTTTCAATAGCATTTGTTATCATTAAAGGTATAAATTTTTCAGGATATTGATTTGGCCCATAATTGTTACAACTTCTTATAATATTGGTAGGAACTTTATATGTTTTAAAATAAGAAATTGTAATTAAATCAGCACTTGCTTTACTACTTGAATATGGATTTGATGGATTTAAAGGACTATTTTCATCAAAACTTCCTTCTTCTATACTCCCATAAACTTCATCAGTAGAGATTTGAATAAACTTTATATTTTTTTTCTTTGCAATTTCAAGTAAGTTAAAAGTTCCAAAAATATCTGTTTTTAAAAATTCCTCTGGTCCATAAATTGCTCTATCAACATGACTTTCAGCAGCAAAATTTATAATTACATCATATCCATCAAGAAATTCTTCTAAATCTTTATTACAAATATCTTTTTTAAGAAACTTGTAATTTGGATTTTTTTCAATTTCTTTTAGGTTTTCAAGATTTCCTGCATAAGTAAGTTTATCTATATTTAAGATCTTATATTCTGGATATCTTTTAAAAATATATTTAATAAAATTTGAACCAATAAATCCAGCACCACCAGTAACAACTATATTCATTTTTTCTTTTCTTTTTCAGCAACGAGTAAATTTGCCTTAAGTAAAGAATCAAAAGTTCCTGCATCTGTCCACCAACCATCAAGAATTCCATAAGTAAGTTGACCCATTTGGAGATATTTATTATTCACATCAGTTATTTCAAGTTCTCCTCTTTCAGATGGTTTCAATGTTTTTATTATATCAAATACTTGACAATCATACATATAAATTCCAATAACAGCATATTTTGTCGGAGGTATTTTTGGTTTTTCTATTATTTTTATTATTTTACCATCTTTAATTTCAGGTACTCCAAATCTTTCTGGGTTTTCTACTTCTTTTAATAAAATTCTTGCTCCTTTTTCCTGTTTTTCAAATATTTCTACTTGATTCTTTATACTTTTTTCAATAATATTATCTCCAAGAATAACAACCATTTTATCTCCATCACAGAAATGTTCAGCCAGAGATAATGCATCTGCAATCCCTCTTTCTCCTTCCTGATATACAAAACTTAGATGTGAGAGTCCAAATTCTTTTCCATTTCCAAGGAGTTTTAAAAAATCACCTGCAGAATTTCCACCAGTAACTATGAGTATATCTTTAATTCCTGCTTCTACAAGTGTTTGGATTGGGTAATAAATCATGGGTTTATTATAAACAGGAAGAAGATGCTTATTTGTTACCTTTGTAAGTGGATATAATCTTGTTCCCAGACCACCCGCAAGAACTATTCCTTTCATTAGTAATTTACCCTTTCCCAATTATAAGGTATTTCAGAAGTATTATAAGGTAATCTTAACTCATCTGGATTTTCGTAATTATAAACATTAGTAGGGATATTTAAAACAATGCATTCTTTTTCACTTATACATTTAAAACCATGCCATATAAATTTTGGAATATGAATTAATATTGGATTATATTCACCAACAAAAAATTCATTTATTCTCTTATATGTTGGACTTTTTTCCCTTAAATCACATAGAACAACTTTTGCCATTCCTTTTATAACAGTTAAATTATCATCCTGAAACTTATGAGCATGCCATGCCTTAATAACTCCAGGATAAGCAGTAGTAATATATACTTGCCCAAATTCTTCAAAAAAATCATCATCTCTTCTTAAGATTTCAACCAACCTTCCTCTTTCATCAGGAATGACTTTCAAAACTTTTATTTTTACTCCTTCTATTAATTCCATAATTTTTTTTAAAAATTAAAATCCAGTATCAGATTCTATTTTTTTCTTCATTTCTTCTGAAGTCATTATCAAAATTCCTTTTTCCTCAGATGGAATATATTTAAGATTTATAGTTGTAATTTTACCTTCCCATTTCAATTCATTTTCTCCTTTATAAATTCCATTTCCAAAATTTTCAATTGTTGCTTCTTTTAGATTTTCAAAATTTTCTTTACCTTTAGTTTCTATAATTACTCCTTCAAGTTGCTCTTTATAAAATCTGTAAATAATCCTTTCAATTTTTGCTTTTTTAATTTGTAAAGTATCATCTGTTTTAATACACTCTTTATAATTCCCATCAGTTGTTAAAACTTTTATATTTAAGATTGTATTTAAAGGTGTAGCCCATTTTATATTTCTAAAACCATCAGGTTCATTTTTATATCCCTTTTCTTTATCCCCATATCTGTAATAACTTTCAGGAACTAATCTACTTATTTCTTTCACTGCATTATTAAGCATTATTAAAACTGCCTCTTCAGTAGGAGTATTTTTATATTTTTCAAATCCACCACCAAGAATTACACTACCAATTGCACCACCAGCAATAATTCCCGTTTTTGTTTTTTCTGCTTTCCCTTCAACAGTTGTAGAATTTATAACTCTTCTTGTTCTTACATCAACAAGCCGTATTATAGCCTGAATATATGCTTGTTCTTTTTTAACTGCTACACCTCCACCAAAAGGTAAAGGAATAACAAATCCTCCGCCTCCAGTTCCTTCTGAATGTGGTTCAAAACCAGTTATTGCACCTGTAACAATTATATCTGCTCCCTCAAAAAGACCTTTTTCAGGAACTTTACTTTTTTGTGCCCATTCACTTTCGCCCAATTTAATTTCTTCTTCCAAATCTTTCAAAGCATCTTTTTCAAGAATAATAAATTTCCCTGTTTTAAATAAAGCATCAATAAGCATATCTCTTACGCCATTTCCCATTTCCCATGTTGCTTTTGGTGTTTTCACATCAAATCTTGCAACTGCTATTCTTGCTTTTGGTCCTTCATATTTAAGGACTTCCTCTACATTTAGTCCTTCGGTTTTTACTTCTGTTTTAACTTGAGAAAAGACAAAAGTAAAAATAAAAACATATATTAAAGTTAATTTTTTCATCCGTCGCCTCCTAAATTAAAAAATTTTAACGAATTGTTAAAGATTATATCATCTACTTTTTCCATGTTTTTCAAATTTTTAATTTCTTGTATAATATATTTTACCATAAACGGCTCATTTCTTTTTCCTCTAAATGGATGAGGTGTTAAAAATGGTGCATCTGTTTCAACCATAATTTTTTCTATTGGATAAATTTTTACTACTTCTTTAACATTTTTTGCATTTTTAAAAGTTAAAATACCTGTGAAAGAAATATAAAAATTCTTTTCTTTACAATATTGGGCAAGTTCAATATCTCCTCCAAAACAATGAAAAACAATTTTTTCAGGCAATTTTATTCTTTCAATTATTTCTATTAAATCATTTTTACTTTCCCTTTGATGAATTATTAAAGGGAGATTATATTTACCAGCAATTTCAACTTGTGCAATAAAAAAATCTTTCTGTTTTTCTTTATTTTCCTTTGAATAGTAATAATCAAGTCCTGTTTCTCCTATAGCAATTACTTTTTTATTCCTAACCAGTTTTTCAATTTCTTTTAAATCTTCTATTTTATAATCAGAAACATCAAGAGGATGAATACCACAGGAAGCATAAATAAAATCATATTTTTCAGATATTTCTATAACTTTTCTACTACTTTCAATACCTGTTCCCACATTTAAAATATATTCAACATTCTCCTGTTTTGCTCTTTTAATAACATAGTCCCTGTCAATTTCAAATTGTTGGAAATCAAGATGGCAATGTGTATCAAAATATTTCATTGTTTTTTTCAAATTCTTCTATCAATTTTATATCATAAATATCAATTTCTCTTTCACTTTGGCTCTTCATCTGTTTAATAATTTCTAATGGAGCAACTGGTAGGAAAATTTCTTTAAATTCAATCTTTTTAATTCTTTTATAAACTTCTTTAAATTTGTCTTTTTCTTCAATAAATATATCAAACAATTCCCTGCCTTTTTCATCTTCAAATGTAATCCATTGTCCTATAAGTAATCTTTCCTCTTTAATTAAAAGAATATCTTTTTGTTTACTCTTTAGAGAATATTTTTTAAAAATTTCAAATAATTTATCTACCATTTCTTTATTAGAAGGAATTACAATATCTATGTCAAGAGTTGTTCTGGGAATTCCATAAAGTACAAGAGCCATTCCACCAACTATATAAAAACTGATATTTTCTTTCACTAAATTTTTTAATACATTAATTATTTTTTTTTCAATCTTTCTTTCCATCCATTTCTATATTTATTAAAAATCTTCTTTTTTTCTTCTGGTAGGTTTTCATATAAAAACCATCCATAAGATAAAGTCCATAATATCTTTTCTTCTGTAGGTATTTTTTTAAAATTTTTTATGTGGTTTTTAAGCATTTTTTTATTTTTAATGAAAAATCAATACTTTTTGAAGAATGCGTTATAGAACCAATTGAAATCCTATCAATATCAAGTCCTTTTAATTTTTCTATTTTTTTTAAATTAATATTTCCACTTACTTCAATCTCACAATCTCTTTTACCCTTTTTAAATTTGCAAAATTTTTTTATATCACTTATTTTGGCATTATCAAACATAATTATATCAACATTCTCTTCATAAGCAGAGACCGCTTCTTTAAAATTTTCAACTTCTATTTCAATCTTATAATTCCCTTTTGTATATTCTTTTATTTTTCTTATAGCAAATTTTATTGCTGAAATTTTATCTATTTTTTCTTTTTCCATAACACCTTTTATATGATTATCTTTAATCAAAACCATATCAAATAAACCAAACCTATGATTTTCTCCACCACCAATTTTAACAGCATATTTTTCAAGAATTCTTAAATTTGGAGTTGTCTTTCTTGTATCATATATTTTTATCTTTCCTGCTTTTTTAACAAATTTTCTCGTTTCTGTTGCAATTCCTGATAATCTCTGTAAAAAATTTAAAGCAGTTCTTTCACCTTTAAGCAATTCTAAAATAGGTCCTTTAATTTCTCCAATTTTTGTTTTATTTTTAATATAGTCCCCGTCTTTAAAACTAAAATTAAATTCAAACTGAGAAGAAAGTAAAGTAAAAACTCTCTTAAAAACTTCAAGACCACATAAAACCCCCTTACTTTTACAGATTAAATCAGCAGAAACAAAAAAATTATTATTGAAAATTCCTTCAGTAGTTATATCTCCATTTTTTATATCTTCTTCTAATGCCTTTTTAATTATTTCGTCAACTTTTTCCCAATCCATTTTTTTTAATATTTAATAATTCACCTTTTGTAAAAATTGCTTCAAGTTTATATCCTTTCTTTTCAATTTCTTCTTTTGCTCCTTCTTCTCTATCAACAATACATATTACCTTTTTTATTTCACATTTATGACTTTCAACAACATTAATTGCTTTTATAATAGATGAACCAGTCGTTGCAACATCATCAACTATTACAACTTTCCATCCTTCTTTTAAATTTCCTTCAACTATCTTCCCCATTCCATGTTCTTTTTGTACATTTCTAACTATAAAAGCATTAATTGGTTTTTTCTCAATATAACTTATTAGGGATACACCACTAACTATAGGGTCTGCACCAAGAGTAAGTCCACCAATTGCATCTATATTTTCATCCTTTATCATCTCAAAAATTATTTTACTAGTAAGATAAATACCTTCAGGAGATAAAGTTATAAG
>JAOAEP010000110.1 GCA_026416755.1 bacterium
GTAGGTGTTTTCAGTTTATCAAAAGATTTTAATAAAATAGGGTATCATTATGTTGAAGTCTTAAATGGGAAAAATTGTATAGGATGTAAAAAATGTGTTATAATTTGTCCTGATGTAGTAATTGAAATTTATAAAGATTCAGGAAAGGAGGAGACATGAAATTAAAAATAGGAGTTATTCCTGATTGTTTTAGATTACCAATTAAAGAAGGAATTAAAAAAGCTGCAGAGTTGGGACTTGATGGAATTCAACCATATGCAACATATGGAGATTTAGACCCTAAAAATTTAACAAAAACTGGAAGAGATGATCTAAAAAGTTTTGTTGAGAAACTTGGTCTTGTAATAAGTGCTCTTGTTGGTGATTTTGGAGGGCATGGATTTGCAGACCCAAAAACAATTGAGTGGAGAATAGAAAGAACAAAAGAAGTAATTGACCTTGCTTTTGATCTTGGAGTTAAAGTTGTAACCACACATATAGGAGTTGTACCAGAAGATGAAAATGATATTGCATGGAAAACAATGGAAGAGTCGTTACCAGAAGTTGGAAGTTATGCATATAATAAAGGAATAGTTCTTGCTACAGAAACAGGTCCTGAACCAGCAATTTTATTGAAGAAATTACTTGATAAGATAGGCAATCCTGGACTTAAAGTCAATTATGACCCTGCAAATCTTGTAATGGTTGCTGGAGATGATCCAGTTAAAGGTGTTTATACTCTTAAAGATTATATAGTTCATACCCATGCAAAAGATGGAATTAAATTACCAGACGAAAATGGTAAAAAAAGATGGAAAGAATTGCCCCTTGGAGAAGGAGGAGTTAACTGGCCTGAATATTTAAAAGCAATGAAAGAAATTGGATATAATGGATTTTTCACAATTGAAAGAGAGGTTGGTGAAAAACCAGAAATAGATATAATTCATGCACGCGATTTTTTAAGAAAACTTGAAAAAGAAATTTGGAACAAATAAATTCTATTCTTTAATTGATAAATTATAAAGTTTATAAGGATTGTTGAAAAAAATATCTTTAATAATTTTTACACAATCTTCAAACTTTAATTTCCCTTCTTCTATCTTTTTTACAAAAACAGTTGCAATATTTTCTTTAGCCATAAATAAATGTCCATAAACTTTCTCAACAGGCAAACTATAGTCCCCTCCAAAAGCAATTATTTTATTTACAGGGATCATCTCCAAACATTCATCAAAAGCATCAATTGCAAATTTTTGAGAAATTATATGTGTCCATGCAAAATTAAGATAAACATTTGAAAATTCCTTTCCTAAATTAATTGCTTCTCTCACATAAGGATAACCACAATGGTAAATATCAAATTTTACTTCAGGATGTCTCATTAAAACAGGTATGAAATTTTCTGGAGAAAGACGTCTAAAATCGCCCCAATATCCTGTATGAACTGCAATAACTAACCCTTGTTCTCCGATAAATTTAATAATTTCATCATGTATATAATCAAAAATTGGATTTGTTCCAGTAATTGAAGGAGGTATAATAGAGGGTTGTATTTTTTTAATCTTTCCTTTTAAAATATTATTAAATAATTCCTTTGCTTTTTTTCTCTCCGGAAAACCAAAAGGCAAAGACATGGTTTTAAATCCCACTGCTCCTTCTTCTTTTGATTTCAAAATATATTTTTTATATTCTTCAATAAGGTCATCAATTGTTTTAATTTTATTATTTTCATCATACGGAGACCTAGTTAAATTTTCAATTGTATCCATTTCTCCATTTTTATTAAGAGGCATAAGAGGAATTAAAATTTCTGATTCTGTCTTTGTTGTTCCACACTGAGTTAAAGCAAATTTTATTTTACATGTATCTTTTAAAACTTTTTTATATATCCCTTTTTTGTTAAACTCTTTAATTTTTTCAGAAATTTCAATATAGTTTCTCTCAGTTATATCATCAAAACCATAAAATTTCTTAAGGGATATTAAAACCGCTCTCGAATAAGAAGTATAACGAATTTTATTCCAAAATGGTTCAAATATCTTCCATCTTTTTTCTATAGGAATTTCATAATTAAAAAGAGTTTTATACTGGTCTTCTGTCATTCCTGCCCGTAGAAGGTCTCCTTTTGTGTAATGTGAAAATAGTATAAAAACATCTACTTCTCTTTCTAATCTAACTCTTTCTGGAGGCAAATGCTCATGAGCATCTATGATTTCTATCTCGTCCATAATTTCCATCAATTTTTCTTTCATCTTCCCCTCCTTTTTAAAAAGAAAAACTATTTATTATTTCAGAAATCAAAAGTAAATTTTTTTGCCATCTTTCTTTTGGTATATCTTCTGTGATACCAATAATTAATCTGAAATCATTTTTAGAGTATTCAATAAATTTTATCAATGTCTCTTTTATCTTTTCTTCTGATGCAAGATGTAGTGAAGATGGAAAATTTATCCACAAAATTTTATCCTTCCACAAATTATAAGCATCTTCAAATTTCATATCTGTATCAGGGTAAGGAGAAAAAGCTTCAATATAATCAAGTGGTGCTTTTTGAATTAAATCTGCCCAGACCTTATTATTTCCATCAAGATGGGAACCAAAAACTTTTCCTTTTTTATGTAAAATTTCACCTGCTTCATAATATAAAGGTAAAACATACTTTTCAAATCTTTCTCTTCCCATAACATTTCCTGTTTCATTTCCTCCAAAATTAAAAGCAAAACAAGGTGATTCAGCACAAATTTTATATATATCTTTTAATTTTTCAGCCATAATTTTATATAAATTTTCAATTTCATCTCTTCTCTCTACCCATTCCTCAGAAAATTTTTCAATCCCCATAAAATCAATCATTATTTGATGTAAAGGTGTTGGAGCAATACTTCCTCTTAAAAAAACATCATTACCACATTCTTTTTCAAGTTCAAAAAATTTTTCATAGCAAGGAATATAATTGATATCCTTTATCATAAAATGAATTCTTTTATAATCATCTGGACTCTTGAATAAATGTGTAATCCTCCATGTGGTAAAATCACCTGTTTCAGAAGTTTTCCTTTGGGTTGTTTCAAGTTCTCCTGATGGAGTTTCAATTATTGTTTTTGTATATGTAATTCCTTTTTCAGTATAAGTTATTGTTTTAAAAGATAGATTCGGATAGATAGTTTTATATACAGATATTCTTTTAACTATACATAGACCATTATTTCTTAAAATTCTTTCAACTGTACATTGAGGTAATTTATTTTCATATATTGTGAAAGGAATTTTATCTGGTCTTTTCCTTTTTAAAACATTTTCCACCCTTTCTCTTGGTTCCATAATATTCAATTTTTACACATTTTTTACTTTTGTCAAAAAGATTGACGGGTTTAATTTAAAAATATAAACTAAAATGTATGAAGAAAATTTTAATAACAGGTGGGGCTGGTTTTATAGGTGTAAATCTTGCTATTAGATTATTAAAGAACAAAGAAAATTATGTGGTTGTTTATGATAATCTTTCAAGAATAGGAGTT
>JAOAEP010000173.1 GCA_026416755.1 bacterium
CAAGCACTTTTAAAAAGCAAAATTTCAAAATATAAAAAAATGCTTGAAGAACAGACAAAGACGAAGAAAAAATCTCCTGTACCAATAATTCAAAGGGAAGGGGCAGGTCAAATAGGAATATGTGGTCCACCCAATTCAGGAAAATCAACCTTACTTTCAAAATTGACAAAAGCAAATCCTGAAATTGGTGATTATCCATTTACTACTAAAATACCAATTCCAGGTATGATGGATTATGAGGATATAAAAATTCAACTTATTGATACCCCTTCTTTATCAAGTGAATTTACTGAAAACTGGGTAGGTGATATTTTAAGAAAAGCAGATTCTCTTGTCTTTTTATTTGATATTTCAAGTGACCTAATTCTTGAAGAGGTAGAAGATTCTTTAAATGTCCTTGAAAGGTTTAAATTGAAAGAAGAGAATAGTTTTAATTTTAGCAAAAATATAATATGGGTTGGAAATAAAATTGATTTACCAAAAGGAAAAGAAATAAAAGAAATTTTTGAAGAGTTTTATGGAGATAAACTACCTAAAATAATAACGATTTCTGCTTTAACAGGGGAAAATCTTGAAATTTTAAAAAATATGATGTTTACTTCACTCAATATAATAAGAGTTTATACTAAGATACCTGGAAAACCTCCCGACCTTGAGAACCCATATACATTAAAAAAAGATACAAAAGTTATTGAACTTGCAGAAATTATACACAAAGACCTTGTTAAAAATTTTAAATATGCCCGCCTATGGAGAAACGGAAATGATAAAGTATTGATTGCTGGGAGAGATTATATCCTTCAAGACAAAGATATTATAGAGATACATGGATAATTTCATTGACTTTTTACTAATTCTTATTATAATAAAATAATAAAGCACATTTCAAAGGATATTATTTTTAACTTAAAAGATAAAGGAGGAATAAATATGATAAGAAATTATGAGTTATGTTTTTTGATAAAAGCAGATTTACAGGAAGAGGATTTTAATAAGGAGATTGATTTTATTGAAAGGAGTATTTTGAGAGAAGGAGGAGAAATAGTAAAAAAAGATAACCTTGGAAGAAAAACCTTGGCCTATCCAATAAAAAAGAAGGAAGAAGCAATTTATTACCTTTTTTATATAAAAAGTAATCCTGAAAATATATCTAAAATTGAATCAAATTTTTATAGAAGAGAGAATATTTTAAGATACTTAATTTTACAAAGGAAGAAGTTTAATTTTAAGGAGATAGAAGAAAATGCCGGGACCGTCTCTGAATAAAGTTTTTCTAATAGGACGACTCACAAGAGACCCAGAATTAAGATATACAACAAGTGGAACTGCGGTAGCAACTTTTGGACTCGCTGTTAATAGAGAGTTTTTATCAAAAGGAGAAAGGAAAGAGGATACATGCTATTTAAACCTCGTTGTCTGGGGAAAACAAGCGGAAATTTGTGCTGAATATTTGAAAAAGGGTAATTTAATATTTGTTGAAGGATGTTTACAATATAGAACATGGGAAACAGAAGATAGTGAAAAAAAATCAGTCGTAGAGGTAAGAGTTGAGAGATTTCAATTTCTTGAAAAACCAAATATTGAAATAATTGAAGAAAAGGAGGAATTAGAAAATGGCAAAGAAGAAGAAAATTTGTAAATTTTGTCAGGAAAATATTTTAGAGATTGATTATAAAGACATAGGTAGAATAAGAAGATATATAACTCCAAGAGGGAAAATTATTTCATCAAAACAATCAGGAGTTTGTGCCAAACATCAAAGAGCACTAACAAAGGCAATAAAAAGAGCAAGATTTGTAGGATTTTTACCTTTCGTTAAAATATGAGGTGCAAAATGAAAATTATATTTATAAAAGATTATCAAGATAGAGGTAAAAAAGGTGAAATAAAAGAAGTTAAAGATGGTTTTGCAAGAAATTTTTTGATACCATACGGATATGCTGTTGAAGCAACAGAAGAAAATATAAAAAGATTAAAAGAGAAAGAAAAACAAGAAGAGAACAAGAAAAGAAAGAAAATAGAGCAAGCGAAAGAATTAAAAAATATTTTAAAAGAAAGTTCAATCACAATTCAAGCAAAAGCAGGAAGAGATGAAAAATTATTTGGTGCTATAACAAATGAAATAATAAGTGAAGAAATAAAGAAACAACTTAATCTTGATATAGAGAAACATCAGATAGTTCTTGATGAACCAATAAAAAAACTTGGTATATATAAAGTCCCTATTAAATTGTCAGAAGGAATAGATGGAGAATTAAAAGTTTGGATAGTAAGAGAAAAATAAAATGCCCAGAAAAAAAGAAGAAATTTTTACTGATAAAATTCCTCCACAAAATATTGAAGCAGAAAAGGCACTTTTAGGATGTATGCTTATTGATGAAGAGGCCAAAATAAAAGTTCTTGAAAATTTTAAGAAAGAGTTTTTTTACAGTGAAGCCCACCAAAAAATCTTTTCTTCAATTTCTAAACTTTTTGAAAAGGGAGAAAAATGTGACCTTATAACTTTAACAGAAATACTTAAAGCAGAAAATGCCCTTGAAGAAGTTGGTGGTATTGAATACTTATCACATTTAGTTGAAATTGTCCCTACTTCTGCTTATTTAGAAGAATATATGAAAATAGTCAAAGAAAAATATCTCTTAAGGGCTTTAATTTCAAATGCAACAAAAATCATTTCTGAAGCATACAGTCAGAAAGAAGACATAGAAACACTTCTTGATAAAGCAGAAAGTTTAATTTTTGAGGTAAGTCAGAATAAAATTGAAAAGGAAGCGTATCCACTTAAAACCATAGTTAAAGATGCTATGGAGTTAATAGAGAAAATACACGAAAGAAAGGGATTTGTAACAGGACTTCCAACAGGATTTATAGACCTTGATAAATTAACAACAGGATTACATCCTTCTGATTTTATAGTAATTGCTTCAAGACCATCAATAGGAAAAACTGCATTTGCTTGTAATATTGCTTTAAATTTGAATTCAGGTGTTGAAAAAGTACCAGTATTAATATTTTCTCTTGAAATGAGTAAAGAACAGATAGTCCAAAGGATGTTGTGTTGTGAAGCAAGAGTCAATATATTAAAATTAAGACAAGGGGTCCTTTCTGAAAAAGATATTGGGAATTTACTTATTGCTGCATCCCGTCTTGAAGAAATGCCAATTTTTATTGATGACACACCTTCCTTAAATATCTTTGAATTAAGGGCACGTGCAAGAAGATTAAAAGCCAAAGAAAATATACAAGTAATAATAATTGATTATTTACAACTTATGAGAGGAAGTGGTAGAGCAGAAAATAGGCAACAGGAAATAAGTGAAATATCTGCTTCTTTAAAATCACTTGCTAAAGAACTAAATATCCCTGTAATTGCAGTTTCTCAGTTAAGTAGGGCTACAGAACAAAGGGAGAAAAAAAGACCACAACTTGCTGATTTAAGAGAAAGTGGTTCAATTGAGCAAGATGCAGACCTTGTTTTACTTCTATATAGGGAAGAATATTATAAAGAAACAGAAGAAAACAAAGGTCTTGCAGAGGTTATAATTGCCAAACAAAGAAATGGTCCTGTTGATACTGTCCTTCTAACTTTTATTTCAGAATATACAAGATTTGAAAATTATACTCCAAGAAAAGAGATATGAAAAAAATTATAGAAAACCTTGGGAAAAATTTCCTATTACTTCTTAAATATATTGGTTCAATTTCAATTTTTATATCTGCCTCTATAAAAAAAATATTTAGACATAAAAAGAAAGAAGATATTATAAAATATATAATTGAAATTGGTTTTGAATCTTTGCTTCTTGTAGGAATAATTGCTTTATTTACAGGAATGGTTCTTGTTATGGAAACAGTTCATACTCTTAAAAAATTTGGTGCTGAAATGTATTCAGGAGGGCTTGTAAGTATTTCAATGATTAGAGAACTTGGTCCTGTTTTGATTGCTTTGATTGTGGCTGGAAGAGTTGGTGCTTCAATTGCTGCTGAGATTGGAGTGATGAAAATAACAGAACAAATAGATGCTCTACATGTTATGGCAATAGACCCAATAACCTATCTTGTAAGTCCAAGGGTTATAGCAGGGATGATTTCTCTACCTTCACTTTTTATTTTAAGTTTTTTCATTTCAATAATTGGGGGTTTTATTGTTGGTGTTTTTATAGTGAATATTCCATCTGGTGTTTATTTATATCAAAGTTTTAAATATGTAAATATAAAGGATTTTTTTGTTGGCCTTTTAAAGGTTATTGTTTTTGCTATTATTATAATTAACATTGCTTCTTATGAAGGACTTAATGCTTATGGGGGTGCAGAAGGTGTTGGTAGAGCATCAACAAATGCGGTTGTGGCTTCTTTTTTCTTTATAATACTTTCAAATTTAATTTTAACAGGACTATTTTATTTCTTATAAATGGAAAAAGTTATAATAGTAAAAAATCTATGTGTTAAACTCGGGAACAAAGAAATTCTAAAAAATATTGATTTAGAGATTGAAAAAGGAGAGTCAGTTGTTATAGTTGGTCCTTCTGGTTGTGGTAAAACAGTTCTAATAAAAACAATTCTTGGAATAATAAAAAATTATAGTGGTGAGATTTATATATTTGGAAAAAATAAAGAAAAACTGAATGAAAATGAAATGAGAAGTATAATGGAGAAAATAGGTATGGTTTTCCAAAATTCTGCTTTATTTGATTCTTTGAGTGTATGGGAGAATGTTGGTTTTTATTATTTATATCATACAGAAAAAAGTAAAAGTGAGATAAAAAATATGGCAATTGAAATATTAAAATCCCTTGGGCTTGATGAAAGTATTGCTGATATGATGCCAGAGCAGTTAAGTGGCGGAATGAAAAAAAGGGTTTCAATAGCAAGAGCATTAATATCAAAACCAACAATAATATTTTATGATGAGCCAACAACTGGTCTTGATCCTATTACAAGTGAAAATCTGACCGATTTAATCAAAAAGATACATCAAAATTATAATACAACTGATATAACTGTAACCCATGATGTTAAACTCGCAAGTAAGATTGGAAAAAGATTGATTTTAATTGATAAAGGAAGTATTGTGGAAAGTGGGACATATGAAGAATTAAGGCAGAAAAGTAAACACCCAATAATTAAAAGTTATGTTGAAATAGGGGGATGAAATGGAAAAGAAATTCACTGATGAAATGAAAGTTGGTTTATTTGTTTTTTCTGCCATTATTTGTATTATCTTTTTTATCTTTACACAGACAAAAATAGGAAAATGGGCAGGTTATGAGATTGGGGTTCTATTTGATTTTGTTAGTGGTCTTGAAATTGGAAGTCCTGTTAGAGTAAGTGGAGTTAGAGTTGGAGAGGTAAAAAAAATAGAAATAGTATACCAAGAAACACCAAAAGTCTTTGTAAAATTAAAGATACATCCGACAGTAAGGATTGGAAGAAATAGCAGATTTACAATAAGAACACTTGGACTTATTGGAGAAAAATATATAGAGATAGTTCCTTCTAAAGGAGAAGATTTCATAAAGAGAGGAGAAATTGTAGAGGGAGAAAATCCCTTATCTGTTGAAAAAATCGCAAATATGGGTGAAGAAATTGCAACAAATTTAAATAAAGTTTTATCTGATATAAGTAAAATTACAGGAGATAAAAAATTTCAACAAAGTATTAATGAAGTTCTTGAAAATACAAAATTAGCCCTTGTTCAAATAAATAACTCTTTCAGTAAAATAGATAATCTTGTTGAAGATATCTCCCAAACAAATAAAAATATAAACTCTTTTATTGAAGAAAATTCCCCTGGAATTAAAAAGGTTATTGAAAATACAAATTCATTTCTTGTTTCAGGAAAAAAAGAAATTGAAGAGACAATGGCCAGTATAAGAAATTTTACAACAGTTAAAGACAAAGTAGAAACTGCCATTTTAAGTTTTTCCGATACTTCTGAATCTTTTAAAGAAACATCTATACAAATAAAAGAGTTCTTTGAAAAGATTGAAAAAGAAGGTTTAATTGCAAAAATTATGAAAGAAGAACAACTAATAGAAGATATAAAAGAAGAAATTTTGCTTTTACAAGATGCAACAAATAAATTAAAAGACACTACTTTAAAGATTGGAGAAACATCAGAGAAATTAAGCATGACACTGGAAAATGTAAATGCAATTTTGAAAAATATAAGAGAAGGGAAAGGTACTGTTGGTAAATTCATATCAAGTGATGAGTTATATAATGAAGCACTTAATTTTATAAAAGAGATAAGAGAAAATCCCTGGAGATTATTCTTTAGAAGAAAATGAGAAAGGAAAAAAGTATATTTGTATGTTCAGAGTGTGGATATCAAACAGTTAAATTACTTGGTAAATGCCCTAATTGTGGTAAATGGGATACTTTTATAGAAGAATTTTATACATCTACTGAAAAATTTAAAGAAAAAGAAATCACTTATCCAGAGAAACTATCGGAAATTGAATTTGAAGAAACGCCTAGAATTAAAACAGGTATTGAAGAATTTGATAGGGTTCTCGGAGGAGGAGTTGTAAAAAAAAGTTATATACTTATTGCTGGAGAACCAGGGGTAGGAAAATCAACTTTACTTTTATCTATGGGCGGAAACCTATCTAAAAATGGATATAAAGTTCTTTATATAAGTGGAGAAGAGTCAAAAAATCAAATAAAGATGAGAAGTCAACGGATAGGGATTGAAACAGAAGGGATATATTTATTGACAAGTCCAGAAATAAACTCTATAAAAAATGCACTTGAAAAAATAAAACCTGATTTTATAATTGTTGATTCAATTCAGACAATTTATAATCCAGAAATCCCTACAATCCCAGGTTCTGTAACTCAAGTAAGAGAAAATGCTAACTTTTTTATGAAATACACCAAAACAAATAACTGTTCAACTTTTCTTGTAGGACACATAACAAAAGAAGGAATTGTTGCAGGCCCTAAAATTCTTGAGCATATAGTTGACGCTGTTATTTATTTTGAAGGAGATATAAGAACAAATTTAAGAATATTGAGATGTCTTAAAAACAGATTTGGGTCAATAAATGAAATAGGTGTTTTTTCAATGGAAGAGAATGGTTTAAAAGAAATACCTGATGCCTCTATGCTATTCATTCAAGATATAGAAAAAAATCCTCCTGGAAGAACAATTTTTCCGACAATTGAAGGAACAAGAACAATTCTTGTTGAAATTGAAGGACTTGTAACACCAACATACTATGGAATTCCAAGAAGAACTGTTTCAGGAGTTGATTATAATAGAGTTTCACTGATAATTGCGGTTTTAGAGAAAAAATTAAAATTTAATTTTAATACATATGATGTTTATGTTAATGTTGGTGGTGGTTTAAAAATAAATGAAGTTGGTTCTGATTTATCTATTGCTATTTCTTGTGTTTCTTCTTTAAAAGATATTTCTCCAATAAAAAGATGTGTTTTAATAGGTGAGATTGGTCTAACCGGTGAAATAAGAGGCGTTGAAAACATAAATTTAAGATTAAAAGAGTGTGAACGACTTGGAATTGAGAAAGCGATAATACCTGAAAAGAATAAAAATGATGTTTCTGTTAAAAATATAAAAATCTATCCAGTCCGTTTTTTATCCCAGGCAATCCAAATTTCTCTTAATCTTTAATTCAACTTACAAAATATCATTTAAAAAGAGAGAATTAAAAAATTAAAAGACATATAATAAAAATTTCTTTTTATCAAATCTCAAGTTATAATACTTTATAATAAGCGAGGGTGGCGGAAAGGCAGACGCGCTGGACTTAGGATCCAGTGGGGAAACCCGTGAGGGTTCAAATCCCTCCCCTCGCACGAGGTCGGACCTCGTAAATCCAGTTTTATTTTTAAGAGATTTTGTTTTATTGACAAAGGTAGGGTTTAATTTGTATAATTTAAATAATAGCACTATTTAGTTGAAAATTAAATATATTAAATAGAGGAAATTAAGTTCTGTATTCCATAAAAGTGTAAATTGGGTTATAAAAGGAGGGTTAGTCTAACCGGTAAGGCAGCGGACTTGAAATCCGCCGTCCCTTTCGGGACATGGGGGTTCGAGTCCCTCACCCTCCGCTTTTGTGTATCAATAGTTTTCAAGATTTCTGACATGACAAACGTATATTTAAATTTTCCATAAGTGTGCCCAAAGTGTGCCCATAAACTTATAAAATTTTTCCCAGTTTTTCCAAATACTTGATACATTGTTTTTCTTCTGGATGAATATACAACAAAGTAGTACTTAAATTTTTATGACCAAGGAGTTTACTTATTATAATCTCTGGAGTTCCCACCTCAAGGAGTAAAGTCCCATTTGTATGTCTGAAATCATAAATACGTCCACTTATTCCAGTTTCTTTTTTGATTTTCTTCCACGCAACTCTTTTTATTTTATCAGTTATTGGATTACCCGAAGGATTCGTAAATACAAAATCATCTAAATTTTTACCCTCTGTATGCTTTTTCAAAATTTCATAAACCCTTTCTATAATAATAGGATAATTTTGTGGTTGCTTATTTTTCTCTCTAATTATTAATATGCTTTTTCTCTCAAAATCTATATCTTTACATCTCAATTTTTGTGCTTCTCCAACCCTAAATCCTGTGTATAAGAGAAATTCTAAGAACTCTTTAAACCAGACCATTCCAAGTTTTTCACAAGTATCAAAAATTAAAGTATATTCCCTTTTTGTATACACCTTTGCTGGTTTTGGAGTATATTTTAAAGGAGAAATAACTGAAACAGGGTTGGTTTGTATAACCATCCATTCCTTTCTTGCAATTTCAAAAACTCTATGAAGAAAAGCTCTTTCAATGTTAACTGTTCTTGAAGAGATTGGACTTCCATTTTTTTTCTTATCTTGGGCTCTCTGTCGTTGCCATGTAGAAATCAAAAAAGGTGTTACTTCTTTCAGCGGTAAATCAGGAATTTTTCTTTTTATGTTTTTTGCTGAAAGAACATCTCTTAAATATGACTCTTTAAAAGGTTTTGAATAATTTTCAACATACATATCCATGGCTTGATAAAGAGTCATATTTTTATTAACATCATATTGAGATTGAAATTTAAAAACCAACTTTTTCATAACTTCTTGTGCATCTTTCTTCTTTGTACATCTTGTTGAAATTCTTTTTCTAACTTTTCCGATGTAAAAATCAATGTACCAATATTTTCTATTTTTAGGTTTTGTAAGTTTCATATGGACCCTCCTTTTTGGAAGGTCCTTTTCCTGCCCCAAATTGTCAAAGATCGTTTCTACTATTTCATTTATTTTAAATCTTTTTTTGATAATTTTAAAATAATAATCATCCTGATGTCCATCATCAGATTCTGAACTATCAGAAGATTCTGTATTGCTTTTTCCATTATTTCTTTGTCTTTCATTTTTTAATATAATTTTTGGTCTTGTATTTTCTGTTATTATTTTTACTTTCGGATTTCCATTTTCTTTATTTTTTACTTTATTTAACTTATTCTTTTTCTTCAAAGGCAAATCTAATCCATCACCGGCAATTCTTCGTTCTCTCGGACTTAAGGATAAATAACTATCAGATAAATTTTTTTCCAAAATTTCGTTAACAGATTCATATTTAGATAATTCATAGAAGAAAACAGGTAATGGCTTATTTTTAAATCTTTTTAAAGAAGGATACTTATTTATTAATCTATTTTTAATTTCATCTGTAAGTCCAATCTCTTCAATTTTTCTGAAAATTGTTTCTGGAGCAACTGACTTTAATATTGACCCAATCCTTGAAAACATTCTTTCATAAACTCTATCAATCTTATTTGCTAATTTTTTAGGGACCTTAATCTTTCCTGCAACATATCTCTGTAAAGACCTTTCACTTTTTTTGAAAATTTTTGACAGTACATCCCATTTAAATCCAAAAGTTTCTTTCAATTGTTTTAATTTTTCCTCTGGTGGTAAATTATCAATAAAAAATTCTTCTTTAGAGTACATATTTCTATAAATTATTTCTTTTATTGATGGTTGTTCCTTAAAGTATTTTGCTAATACTGTCTCTTTTTCCATATCTTGAAACTTGGGATATTTTTCAATTGCTTTTTTATATAGGTGTTCAAATCTATCAGGATATTTTTCCTTTAAAAAAAGTATCATTTCAGAAAGAGATTCTTTAGGCAATGAAGGGAATAAAAGTGGATATGTCTCTCTAAACCTTATTTTTGCAATTTCTTCTTTAACCTTTTCATTTTTTGTTTCTTCCCACAGTAAGTTTATTAAATAAAAAAATGGCAAATCTAAAATATGAGAAATAAAATATAGAAACTTAATATCTGGATTCGCTTTACCCTTTTCAATCATACAGACTAATGAAGGACTCACACCACAAAATTTAGCAATATCCTTGATTGTTAAACCCAACTCCTCTCTTTTTCTTTTTAATAATTTGTTTATTATCATTTTGTCGCCTTTTTATAGATTTTTATAGAATTATACCTCATGATTTGAAATGGTGTCAAGAGATAAATGTTTAAAATTTTTGTCTTATAATTTCAAAAAAAATAATTTCAATATATTTAAACTATATTTATAAATAATCCATCAAAGTAATAAAAATGGTTATAAAAGTAGTCCCTAAAAGCAACTTCCAAAAACCCTCATCTCTCTTTCATTTCCCAGACCCACCTACGAGGTGGACATAGCGAAAGAGGTGGAAATAGGAGAAAAAGGATTAACATATAAAAAAACTTGAATTTTTTTTAAAAATTATGGTATAATATAGATTGGGAAAATAAATGGAAAAGTTTGTTATTCCAGATATAATTGATAATACAAATTATAAATTGTCAGATTGCTTAATTCAACTAATTAATGAAAACTCTTCAGTTTATATTGCAACTGGGTACTTAAATTTAGAAGGATTGAAGTTAATAAAAGAAAAGTTAAAGATATGTAAAGAAGTAAAAATATTAATAGGTAAACCGTTAGCATCTGAAAATTTTCTTCCCGTATCCTTTATAGAGCAAACTCTTAAAGAAGAAATTGAAGCAAAACTTGATGAAAAAGAAACTATAAATTTTATTAATGAACTTATTTCAATATTAAAAAAAGATAATTTTGAAATTAGAATTTATAAAGATGGATTTTATCACGGGAAATTTTATATAATTGATGGTGGCATTCCCTCAATAGGTTCTGTAGCAATAGTTGGTTCCGCAAATCTCACTTATGCAGGTTTAACAAGTAATAAAGAATTTAATAGTGTAATCAAACAAGAATCTGCTGTAAAAGCTCATAAAGATAAATTTTTAGAAATATTTAATTCAAATACGGAAGATTATAAGGCAACCTTGATATCTTTGCTATCAAATTATATAAATCAATTTTCTCCTTATGATGTTTTTATTAAAATTCTCTATTCATATTTTGAAGATAAACTTTCTGAAATACCACCAAATGAAATTCCAAGTCCAATAATACTTGCAGATTTTCAAAAAGATGGATATATACCTGCTTTAAGAGCCCTTGAAAAATATAAAGGTGTAATTCTGGCTGATTCTGTTGGACTTGGGAAAACCTATCTTGCCTTGAGATTACTTGATGATTTTGCTTATAGATTGAGACAAAAAACTGTAATAATTTGTCCTGCTCAAATTAAAGATACAATTTGGGAACCTAAACTAAAAAAGTTTGGGATAAAAGCAGATATAATAACACAAGAAAAAATCAGTAGAGAATCGGACTTAAAAGAATTTGCAGATTATGAAGTAGTAGTAATAGATGAATCTCATAATTTTAGAAATGCAAATACAAACCGTTGGAAAAATTTATTCCAGTGCTTATTAAATTCAAATAAAAAGATAATTCTTATAACTGCAACGCCTGTTAACAATTCAGTATTTGATCTTTATAATCAATTGAGATTTATAACTAAAGATGATGATGAATTTTTTAAATCTGCTGGTATAAATAGTCTATGGGGTTATTTTCTTAGAGCCCACACTGATAAAGAGACATTATATGACTTACTTGAGGAAATATCAATAAGAAGGAGTAGACCTTTTATAAAAAAATACTATCCTAATGCGATTATAGATGGAAAACCCATAAAATTTCCACAAAGAAAACTAACAACAATCAAATATAAACTTACAAGTATTTATTCTGATATTTATAAAGAATGTTTAAATACAATTGAATCTCTTACATTGGCAAGTTATAACATAGATATATATAGAAAAGACATTTTTTCTAAAAAAATTCTACGTTTTGATGAAATTAAAGAATACTTGATAAATGAGAAAAAGTGGTCTCAAGATGAAATAAAGAGATATTTAATGAATCTTGGAAGAAATGAAGCAGTTATTGGTATATTAAGGATATTATTGCTTAAACGTTTGGAATCAAGTATTGAGGCTTTTAAATTAAGTATTCAAAACTTACTAAATTTTCAAAAAAAATTTCTTGAATTACTTGATAAAAATAAAATTCTTGATAGAGAATCTTACAGAAAATTTATATTATCACAACAAAGTGATGAAATAAAAGAAGAATATATTCAAAATTTAGAAACAATAGACCCTTCAGTTTATGCTATAGATGAGATAAAATTAAGAACCAAAGAAGACATAGGACTTCTTGAAAATATCTATAATAAATTAATGAATGTAGAAGAAAAAAAAGATACTAAATTACAACAATTAGTTAAAACTCTTGAGAACCAAAAGGGACATAAAATTGTAATTTTTGGTTATTTCAAAGATACTATGCGATATATCTATAATTACCTTAAAAATGATGATACACTTAAAATTCTTGGAATACCAGAAAATAAAATTTCAATCGTTGATAGTGAAGTTAATCCAAAAGAAAGACAAGATAGAATTACAAGATTTTCTCCTATTTCAAATGAACAAGCAGATATAAAAAATACGGATAAGGAAATTCAAATTTTAATTTCAACAGACGTTCTTTCAGAAGGACAAAACTTACAAGATGCAGATACAATTATCAATTATGATTTACCCTGGAATCCTGTAAAGATTATTCAAAGAATAGGTCGTCTTGATAGAATTGGGTCTCCGTATGATGTGATAAATGTTTATAATTTTTTCCCTGAAGATGAACTTGAGACACTTATCAAACTTTTACAACGACTTTATGAGAAAATAGAAGCAATTCATAGAAGTGTTGGCCTTGATGAGTCAATATTAGGAGAAACACCTAATCCAAAAGATTTTGGATATATAAAAGATATTTTTGAAGAAAAGCAAAAAGTTCTTGATGAACTTGAAGAGTTGTCAGAACTTGCAATTGGTGAATTTTTAAAAGATGAGGTATTAAAGTATTTACAGACATATGGTATTCAAAAAATAAAAAAAATACCCAATGGGATAGGAAGTACAATAAAGAGAGATGGGAAAAAGGGAGTTTTTGTTGCATTTAAAAATGGTGATAGACATTATTGGTGCTTTTATGATATTTTAGAAAATAAAATTATAGAAAATCGCCTTGAGTGTATTAAAATTATAAAATGTAATAAAGAAGAACTACCTGCAACACCTTCTCCTGACATAGATACTTATGCAATTATAAGAAAGATTAAAAACCATATAATTTCTCGCTTGTTAACATCAAAAGTAAAACCACCAAAGATTAAAAACCCTCAAAATTTAATAGTTAATTTTTTGCAATCTTTAAATGATGTAAAAGAAGATTTAATTCAATACTATTCAACTCCTTTACCTGAAATATATCTAACAGAACTTAGAAAAAGATGGAGATTATTAAAAGATGTTGATAAAGAAACAATTTTAAAAAATCTTGAAGAATTTAAAAAGGAATATCCAATTATACAAAATCAAGTTCAAACTCAAGATGAAGAAGAAAAAGAAGTAGAGTTGAAACTTATTGCTTATATGAACGTGGGATAAAAAAGAAGAAATGGAATTGAAAATAAAGAATATATCTGATATAGAAAAACTTTTTAAAGAAAGAGGTTATAAGACAAAATTAGTCCCGTTAAATAAGATACAATATGATTTTCCTCAAAAAGCAAATGCGCTTATAGATGAATTTTATCTGATTTCAGATTATAGAAATTTTCAAATCTATTTTATCAAAATTGTCCAGCCACCCGATGGAAATAGTTCTTTAAAAAGGAGTGAAATAAGAAATATTCTTGAGTCATTTTATAGAAGATTTCCTCAAGTTAATACACTTTTTCTATTTACAATTGATTTTAAAGAAATTATACTTGTAAGTCCTTTAAGGGCTCTTATTGATTCAAAAGTAAAATTAATTTTAAGATATCTCTTTCTGGACCCTATTAATGTTTATCATACAGACCTTGAAGTTTTGGATATGCTAAAGATTAATGTTAATGAACAAAGTCCAGATATTATATGGAAAAAACACCAAGAAGCATTTAATGTAGAAAGAGTTACAGAGAAATTCTTTAATGCCTATAAAAATGCTATAGAATTTATTAAAAAAGAGGTTTTATTACCTCAAAAAAAGGCAGAACTTCAAAAATGTCATTCTTATGCACAACAGTTACTTTCAAGAATTATGTTTTTATACTTTATTCAAAAGAAAGGGTGGCTTAAATGGAGAAATTATATTCCTGATAAAAAATATCTGAAAAATCTCTGGGAATATTATAAAAACTGGAAAAAAGAAGAAAAAGCAGATTGTTTTTATTCTGAATGGTTATCCTCATTATTTTTTGGTAGTTTTAATAAAAAACAAATCTTAATATCAACAATACTTCCAGAAGAAATTAAAGAATCTTTTACTATTATGCCTTTTTTAAATGGAGGCCTTTTTACTGAAAATCAACTTGATGAAATTAGATTTGAAATACCAGATAAAGTTTTTGAATTACTATTTGATATTGAACCCAATGATCAAAATAAAGGATTTCTTGAAAGATATAACTTTACTATAAGGGAAGATACACCATTAGAAATTGAAGTGGCAGTTGACCCTGAAATGCTTGGCAAAGTTTATGAATCCTTAATAGCAGAAGAGGAGAGAGGAAATATTGGAATTTTTTATACACCGAGAATTGAAATTGACTTTATGTGTAGAATGTCACTCATAGAATACCTTGCTACTGAAACAAAAATAGACAAAGAAAAAATTACTGATTTTATTTACGAACCACAAAATAAAATTAATAATCTTTCAAAAGATGAGTTATCCGAGATAAAGAATAAACTGGATAATTTAAAAATTGTTGATCCTGCAGTTGGTTCTGCTTCTTTTTTAGTCGGAATGATGAATATACTTGTTGAACTCCATACATTATTAACAAAACAAATTGAAGGGAAAGAAGAAAATCTTTTTGCTTTAAAACAAAAGATTATCCAAGAAAATCTATATGGAGTAGATGTAAAGGATTGGGCTGTAATGGTAGCAGAATTAAGACTCTGGTTATCCTTAATAATTGAAACTGAAGAGAAATATATGGACATTTACACAAAACCACTTTTGCCTAATTTGTCATTTAAAATCCGTCAGGGTGATTCATTGGTTGAAGAAATAGGTGGGGTTCAAATAAGTTTAAGGGGAGAAACCTTTAAATATTTACCCAATAGATTGAAATCTAAAATAAAGGAACTAATTGATCGCAAAAATGCCTTTTTTTCAGGACAAAGAAGTGCCAATTTAAAAGAAATAAAAGATATTGAAAAATTTGAGCAAGATATTTTTATTGAAATTATTGATTCAAAAATTAAAGATTTGACAAAAGAAATAGAAAATTGGAATAAAAGAATTAAAGATTTGAATGGAGCCAAAGATGTATTTAATGAAGAAGATTTAAAAGCCAAATTAGAAATTGAGGAAAGAACTAATCAAATAGAAGATCTAAAAAAAGAAAAAGAAAAATATGAGGAATTAATTAATAAACTAAAAAATAAGACACAAAAAGATTATTTCCTCTGGGAAGTTGATTTTGCAGAGGTATTTGCCCAAAAAGGTGGATTTGATATAGTAATCGGTAATC